>DXVA01000073.1 GCA_019408975.1 Lentisphaeria bacterium
CTTTTTGAAAATCTTCCAGATTCATATTGGCAACATACAAAAAAAACGGGCGCTTCCGTGGTGGCTGCGCCCGTTTTGCATTACATGAAAAAACGTTCAGACCGGATCAGTCGCCGTAAACCGTTGTCGTGTAGGTTGCATAGGTGCCGAGGAAGTTGTTGACGCTGTAACTGACCCAGGAAACTTTCGTGATGCCGCCGTTTTTGCATGCCGCATTGATGGAGGCGTCGCCGCTGGCGAAACAGCCGATGATGCTGTAACACTTTGCGGTTCCGGTCTTGGAATACTGGAGCTCACTGTTGCCGACTGCGCCGGGGAGAGTGACTTTCGTGTAGACGACTCCGAGCGGGAGCGGCGTGGCACAACCCGTGATCACTGCGGTTGTCAGAATTGATGCGGCGAAAACAAGCGCTTTTTTCCATACTTTCATAATAAGTCTCCTTATTGTTTGATTTAGATTACCTGAGAATATAGCAGTTTCTTTTATGAAAGCAAGGATTCGCGATGAAAAAAAATTCTTTTGTTGAGTTTTTTTTGGATTTTCCTCTTTCGGAGGAGCCGATGTCGTGCTATATTTTCAATTGCAAACAATTAACGAAAGGTGATGCCATGGCTCTCTGGGGCGGAAGATTTGCACAGGACGCGGAAAAATGCGTCCGTGATTTTACGCAGTCGATTTCTTACGACAAACGCTTATATAAACATGATATCGAAGGCAGCAAGGCACATGCGCTTATGCTCGGCGCCTCCGGGATTATCCCGCAGGCGTCTGCGGAAGCGATCTGCGCCAAACTTGACGAAATCTGCGGGAAGATCGAAGCAGGCGACTTCAAGTATCAGGTGGAACTTGAAGATATTCATATGCATATCGAGTCCGAACTGATCAAAATGCTCGGCGACGAAGGCGCGCGTGTCCATACCGCCCGCAGCCGCAACGATCAGGTGAATCTTGACATCCGCCTTTATCTGCGCGACGAGATTCTTCACCTGGTGGACGGCATCCGTTCCCTTCAGAAAGCGCTTGTGGCACAGGCGGATGCGAACAAACGGACCATTCTGCCCGGATTTACGCATCTTCAACATGCCCAGCCGGTGCTGTTTGCGCATCATCTGCTGGCTTATGTCGAGATGCTGGACCGTGACTGCGGACGCCTGCTTGACGCACGCAAGCGGCTGAACGTGCTTCCGCTCGGTTCCGGTGCGATTGCGGGGACGACGCTTCCCATCGACCGCGAGTTCGTTCGCAGGAAACTGAATTTCCCGTCCATGACGCGGAACAGCATGGATGCCGTCGCCTCCCGCGATTTCACGTGCGAGGTGCTGGCGGCGCTTGCGATCTTCGCCATGAATATTTCGCGTCTTTCCGAGGATATCATTCTCTGGATGTCGCAGGAATTCTCTTTCATCATGCTGTCCGACGCCTTCTGCACCGGGTCGAGCCTGATGCCGCAGAAGAAAAACCCCGATATCGCGGAGATTTCCCGCGGCAAGACCGGGCGCGTCTACGGTGCGCTGATGTCGATTCTGACGATCTGCAAGGGGCTGCCGCTGACCTACAACCGCGATTTGCAGGAGGACAAGGAGGGGCTTTTCGATGCGATCGACACGGTCAACGCGATTCTTTCCGTCTACCCGCACATGATCGAAACAATGAAAGTGTTTCCCGGGCGCATGGCGCAGGCCGCTTCCGATCCGGGGCTCATGGCTACCGATCTTGCGGAGGAGCTTGTCCGCAAGGGTGTTCCGTTCCGCCATGCGCATCATAAGGTCGGAGCGCTGGTCCGTTTTGCCGCAGAGCACAACAAGGCTTTGAACGAGGTGACGCTTGAAGAAATGAAGAGTGTTTTCCCCGAGGCGGATGAAGCGATGCTTCATGTCTTTTCCGCGGAGAACGCCGTCACCGGGCGCGAAGTGTTCGGCGGGACCGGTTTTCATCAGGTGTCTTCGCAGATAGAATTCTGGAAGAAAGAGCTTGCGGAGCCGGCAAACGGAAAATAAGAGATGAATACAAGAACTTTGGTTTGCCTGACGGCGCTTTTGGTTTCCGCATTTTCCTTTGCAGGGGCGCAGGACGTTGTGAGTCTGCCGAAGGACACTCCTTATGCGGACGATGCGACGGGAGCCGTTTTTCCCGCCCGTATCGGTTCCTTTACCAAAACGAATGTCACGAAAAACCTGAATCCTTATTACGGGACGGTGATTCGTTATGCGAATGACTATGGTTCTTCGGCGGACGTTTATATTTACGCTCTGGATTTGAAAACTGCGAAATTGAGTGCGGAACAGTGGCGGAAACATTATGACGAGGTCAAAGGGAATATCGCGCGCCTGACCGGTAAAAGCGTTCCTCTGGGAGAGGTTGCGGTTCTTGAAGAATTCATTATGAAAGTGCCGGATGAGATTGTGAAAAAGCAGATGCTGGCTTCCGGTCTTGCCGGCAGGCGCTGTTCTTTTTCCTTTTCGATCGGAGAGGACCCGTTTTTTTCAGAACTCGTAATTTTTCCTGTCGGTTCGAGGATTGTGAAACTCCGTGTGACGTATTCCCGTGAGATCACTTCCGAAAAGGTGAATGCCCTGAAATTTCTGGATGCGGTCTGTTGTGAATTCTTCGAGAAAGTGGAATTTGTCCCCGACAAACCGGGTTCTCGGGCTGTGGAATAGTTCCGGAGAGTTTCAGGTCGTCCGCTGCCGGAAGAACAGCCAGTGATATCCGGCTGTTCTTCCGGCATGTTTTATTTTCAGTGCGGCTGGTTTTTCCTGCCGGTGAGCGTCAGTTTCCCGTAACTGTCCGGCTGATGAGCTGAACAGCCTTGGCGGATAACGGTTTCCGCATCTTTGTATTTTCGGCGGTCCTGGCGGTAATATCTGAGAAACGTCAGTTTGATTTCATCTTTTTCCAGATGCAGACCAAGTTCTTTCAAAGGTAGACTGAGGAATGCACTCCAGCCGGAAGGTGTGACGGAAGTCCTGACTTGAATCTCCGCATTCCATTTTGTATCTCTCTTGACGCCTGTATTTCTGGCGTCGCGCAGGTTGCCGGCTGGATCGACTGAAAACTGGTAATAGGTTTTGGCATCGTCTTCCCCGGATTTTCCGGTGATGAAGAGTTCGACAAGATCTCCGATGGGCCATAAATCCCTGCGGCGCTGCCGTGCAGAGTAAATTTTGCCCGGGTTGGAGTCAAAACATTGAAATCCGACATAAAGGTTTGTATGGTCTGCCAATACCCGGACCGTTGTACGGGTATGTGCCGGACTTTCATTGATCTGTTCAAAGTCTGTGATTGGCACGGCATTTTTCCATTCTCCTTTCCGGAACTCCGGATCGAAAACAGGTGCCTGCTTCACGAACAGTGCGGGAACAGGAAGCGGATCGCAGCGCCGTATCTGGTCTTCAAACACGGAACGCAGACGTTCCAGCAGGACTTTGCTCCTGGGATGAAGTGTTTTTGCAGCAGCTTCTTTCAACAGGTTCCTGCATTTTTCGGTATGTCCTGGAATCAGAACCGCGTCACGCCAGCGCTTGCCCGCATAGTCATTCCACTCCGAACGGTCCGGGGATTTCTGCCATTCCTGTTCGATCAGGGAGAAAAACTTGCCGACAGCCTCTCCTCCTGGACCGAAAACCCTGTTGAGATACTCTCTGCGCCAGGCATCTACGCCGCGCTCCGTATCCCAGGATGCATTGATCATGACCCAGAAGGGGAAAGCGTTGATATCCCATACTTTTTCTCCGTTCGAGCGTCCTTTTGCCCCCGGAGAGATCATTTCCGAATAGGTTTTGCGGACTCCGAGAGTTTTCAGATACTGCCAGTCCGCAACGGCGATCCTGTCTTCCGGACGGGGAAATATTCCCGTCAGTCCGTAATATTCTCTCCAGTAAAACTTTTTCGTCAGTTTCAGCCACTGAAGTGTTCGTTCCAGGATTTTTTTGTTTTCCGGTGCCGTGATCGGGTATTTTGCGTTTTTATAAATCGGGGCATAGCAGATATGGATATGTTCGCTCAGAGTGCATTCCGGAGGGACTTCGGTAAAGAAATACGCCAGAGTCATTGTTTCCCAGCCATGTTTCTTATGGAGTTCATCGGCGATTCCGTTGAGCCATTGAAAGTATTGAGTGGAACGGAAAGCTTCATCTTTGGGAGTGAGATATTTTCCGTCCGCGAGACGGATCGGTTTCAGGCATTCCCTGCAGTTGCAGCAGTTCCAGTTGTCCTGTGCCATGATCCGGATGATTTTATATTGCGGGAACTGCTTCATTCTATTTTCCGCTTCATGAAGAAAGGCACGTGTCATGTCCGGATTGGTAAAACAGAGTTGGACTCCGCCCATCCTGAACTCCTTGGGCTGACGGCGGCGCCCGTCGATCAGGGGGAAATATTCGGGATGTTCTTTGAAATATTTTCCTGGGGTGATGAATACATTGGTAATGTTGTGCCCGCCGCCGAATCCCAGAATCTGCATTCCGGTTTTCAGCAGGTAGGAGTCCGGAGCGAGAAGCCCGGATGCGGGCGTATCGCCGGGAGTGATCCAGTTTGTACAGTTTCTTACCAGAAAATCCGCTCCTGCCATTCTGGGATTCTGCTGCCAGCCGCGCAGAATAAAGTCCGGAACCTCCCGGTAATCCGTATGCTGAAATTTCAAATCCGGCGTTTTTGTGAAAATTGTGCCGATTTCCGGGTCCGGATGTGCCCAGATGATATCGGTGTTCCGGTATAACAGTTTATACACGCCGTTCAGTACTCCTTTGGAATGATTTCCGGAAATGATGAGATTCCTGCCGCGCTGCCTGACAGCAAAACCGTCAGTGTCGCCCAGCGCCTCGGCATCTTCCGGTTCAGGTGATGTGGATAACCGGATTTGTGCTTTTTCCCCTGATTTCTGAAGCGTGACCGGAAGCGAGGCCCCGGAAATTTCCTGAATATGATACTGCAGCTCCTGTGCGGCAAATTTCAAAACTCCGCCGGGGTCTGGAGAGACGATTGCGATTTCGGCTTTTGGAATGCCTTTTTCGGCAACGGTGAATTCTGCTTTCAGCATACCGGCGGAGACCAGCAATGCCAGGAAGACGTACATTTTTTTCATAGTTTTTATTCTCCTTGTTTTATTAAAAAAATTGGTTTCATAGTGCGATGCTCTGCATCGTAAAAATGCTTCGTGCAGAACTTTCAGTCCTCCTGCTTCAGTCCAGCTGAATAAGCTGGACGCCGCAGGCGAAATCCCAATACCGCGTATGCTTGCATCGCGGTAGTTTATTATGGGGCCGGGTTCGTGAAAGTTACAGGCGGATGTGCCGCCGTTGCATTCCAGACAGTGGGCAGGTATTCCCCGGAACTGTCTTCCAGCGTCACCGTGTTTTCAATTGCGGCATGTCCGTCTGCATAAAGCCGTCCGGCTCCATTGGGATGAGCTCGCAGTGCTCCTATGCTGCAGTTGCGCTGTTTCCGGAAAGTGCCCAGCGGATAGTCGCTTTTTCCATAAATGTCTGTGCCGCCGATGATTGCGTTGTAAGTTGGATTGATGGTGTTGAATGCGGTCCATTGGTCTATGAATAAGATTGTCCGTGACAGATTCTGGTTTTTCTGTCCCATTTTTTTCCATAGACGCTGTTCTGTGATATCGCTGTTTTTTCCGGATGGGTTGACCAGATGCCCGATGTAACGATTGTATCCGCAGGAGAGCGGTTGGAGCAGGGTATTGTAGACGAATGTATTACGGTTGTTTGCCGGGCATTGAAAGAGTTTCATCTTGTCATAACGGCTGCTGGAGCCCTGTTTATAGAGAATCGGATACTGCGTGTAATGCTGATAATCATACCAGTAACGGATGCCGGACGTCCCGGATTTGGTCAGCTGCTGTGTGTGAAGCATGAATGGATACAGATATTCCCTGTTGTCATTGGCATAGGAGTTCCAGACGAGGGCGAGCTGCCTCTGGTTGTTTAAGCAGGCAGCTCCCTTTGCAGCACTGCGTGCTTTTTCCAGAGCCGGCAGCATGATTCCGGCTAAGATGGCGATGATTGCTATTACGATGAGCAATTCCAGCATGGTGAATGCTCCGGTATTTTTGTGGCGGGTGTGATTGTTTGAACTGGCTGCTGACATGGATTCCTCCTTTTAAGAATTAAGAAAACGACTCCAGAGCTGCCGCTTCGGCGGGACGCGCGAGCCTATGGAGTGACCTTTTACTGTATGCGGGGATACCAGCCTGATGCAACCTGTATCGGCATCGTCTGCCAAACGGTTCAGCAGGTATTCGACGGCTGACTGCAAAATCTGGCGGTTGTTGAATACGACTCCGTCGAGATCGTCAAAAGAGGAATCGCGGAACACTCCGGCGATGGAAATGTCTTCCGGAATTTTGAATTGATATTCCTTCAAAAGACGTTTCAGCTGTATTGCCAGTTCATCCGGTGCGATGATTGCTTCCGGCAGTTCCGGCAGACCGGCAAAATAGCGCAGAGCGGCATAGGCGAAGAGCCTGCCGATGTTTTTGCTGTTGTGACGGTTGCAGAATTCCAATTTTGTACATGGCGTGAAGAAAAGTTCCTGCCGGAAATCACTGCCCAGGGTATTTGTAAAAGCATGATGAATGCGTTCCAGGTAAAACATATATTCAGGGATTCTCCTGAATTCGACAAATCCGATTCTTCTGTGTCCCAGACTGTGAAGTTTCAATAACAGATGCCTGTATGCTGCGGCATGATTGGAGGTTATTGCACTTACGCCGCTGACAGGCGGAAAACAGTCGGTGGTAATGAACGGAATGCCCTCTCTTTGAAGAAAAGTCAACTGTTCCAGGCGCAGGGAAGACATTCTGAAAACAAAGCCGTCTACAGGAAAGTTCAGCAGAATGCGCGGATTTTCACGGAACAGCGCCTGGTCAAATGAAATATGCATATAATGATAATTCCATTTCTTCAGCAGTGACAGAGTTTCCGGATAATGGGTTGCCAGCGGATGCCCGCCGCCGACAATCCCGATAGTCCGGTAATTGCGTTTTGTTTTGGAGAGGACATAAGTGCCGCCGCGGTTGCGGATTGAGACGATTCCACGTTCTTCCAGCAATCGCAGCGCTTTGGTAAGTGTCACATGGTGGCATCCCAGTTCCCTGCAGAATTTGCGTATTCCCGGCAGGCGTCCGGTAAGCTTTTGTTCCCTGATATATTTTTCTATGTCGAGACTCAATTGTCTGTAAATTGTTTCATTCATGAAAACCCCGTGCTGTTTCTTTCTATCAGTATATGAACTGTCACATACCACTGTCAAGAGGGTACCGGGAAAAAAACAATAAAATTTTGTAGCGACTCTTGTTTTTATTCTTCTGAGGTTCAAATCCCCATTCCTCGGATCGGTTTTGAGACGGAAGAATGTGTGAGCATTTCTCCTGCGTCAAGAGTTTCTTTCTTGCCGCTTGCCTGGAGCTTTCACCATTGAGCGGTTGGCCTTCCGATATCCCGTGATGTTTGCGGAAGGAGTTCGTTTATCTGATGAGAGACATACCACGCAAGACGGTTTTTCCCTGCGCGGTGCGGAGGAGGGCTTCAGCGAAAATTTCAAAGACGGCAGGCTTGTTTGCCGAGGTGCGGCGCGGCATCCAGCCTTTGGCTGCGGAGAGCATTCCGTATCATCGGAACAGGCTATGCCCGCAGGTCGGCGCCGCCGGAAGATGTGACGACGAACGCAGGTGCCATACCCTCCAGCATGATATTGAACCGCTGGAAGATTTTATGGAACTCCTCATCCGAATCCGGAGGGCAGAGTCCGATGAAAATCGCGGAGGCGTCTGCGGATTCCCTGCGCAGAACCAGATAAAACGGCTCATCCGTCACAAAAACACAGGTGTTCGCTTTGATTCGGGCGGATTCCACAATGCTTTCCAGCTCGTCGCGCTGCCCTTCGGCATCTTTTTCCGTTTCCGCCACCCGCAGAATGCGCAGGGTTGTCCCCTGCCACAACGGATCGTTCACCAGAAGATTGGCAAGGATCAGCATCAGCGAGATGTTGTTGGTGCCGCGCCACCAGATGTCCACACGCCCGCGGACCACGCGGCGGAGCAGCCGCCGGTAACGGTCGAAGTTGTGCATCATGACACAGCTCATGTGAAGTGTCTGGATGGTGCGGATATGCCTGATGTTCTGGTCTATCCGCTCCTCATTGTCCGGAAATCCCATCATCACGATATTCGGCTTCAAAGGCCCGACCAGATGTGACTGGAGGAAAATATAGAGCGCCTTGTCAAAGTCCTTGCAGACCACCACCTCGGGGAACACGCTGTAAATCTCATGCTGTTCCAGAATTCCGGCAAGCTGCCTGCGGTATTGATCGCGCATTCCGAACGCATCGCTGTCCACCCGGCATTCCACGAACTGAACCATGGAAATGATGCCGCGGTCGGATTCCAGCATCGTTGCAAAGTAGGGCATGTAGAACTGCGTTTCCGGGCGGCTCGAAAGAATCACCATCGTGGGGCGCCAGTTCTTCGGGTGAACCGGCGTCCGTGCGAGTTTATAGAGATTCATGCGGATTCTTGAATAGAGAAAGCCGCGGCGGGCATCCCCGAAATCCACCTCGAACTGACGGTGCTTGATATACAGGAAAAGCCCCCAGGCAATCACCAGAGCGGCTGTCGCCGCAATATAATCTATATAAAAGGCAACCAGAATACAGGCGACAAAACCGTACATTGCAATCGACCAGTGGAAAAAGCGGAAGCGCGGGCGGAACGAGGGATTGGCGCCATAGGACTCCACAAAAGCCGCAAGGTTTACCATCGCATAGGTCAGCAGGAAGCACATGGAGGCGATTTCAGCAACCATATTCATGCCCGTGCTCATGCCGGTCGGGCTCAACCCCTCCAGACCGCCCCAGAGCAGAATAAGGATCGTGATGATCACCAGAACCAGAGTTGCACGGCGGGGCTCGTTATGTACGCCATGCCCTTTGGCTAGACCCGAAAGCTGGGGGAAAATACTGTCTTTGGCAAGTGCCTGAAGCACTCGCGGCGCGCAGACGAACAGCCCCAGTGCGGTTGAAATCGTCGCCGCGATCACGCCGAGAGTAATCAGGTATCCCGTGCCGAACGGCGCATTGTCCACGATGATCTTGTAAGGATTCTGCATGAGGTCATCACGGTTGAATGCCGCGCCGTAAAGCAGAAATTCAAGCATGTAAAGCCCGCCGCCCAGCAGGATCGTTATGATGATCCCGCGGGGAATTGATTTGGACGGGTTTTTCAGGTCGCCGGACATGTTCACGCCTGCCATGATGCCTGTCACGGCGGGGAAGAACACGGCGAAAAGACGCCCGAAACGGGCTCCCTGCACCGGCTCCAGGTTTGCTTGAAATGTCTCCGGGCTGACATGGATCAATGCTCCGGCGAACATGGTCAGGATGCCGATGCCGAGGGCAATGAAAATCAATACCTGAAACTTCATCGCAAGATCCGCTCCGGTGAAAGTGATGATTCCGAGAATCAGCCCGGTAGCCAGCGCGATCACCAGGTAATAGGATGCCACGGAAGGGAAATCGCTGCATACGGCTTCGGCAAAACCGAGGATGTTGAAGGGGATTGAGATTCCCTGCGCCAGAAACAGCGTCACACCGATGGAACCCCCGAATCCGGGGCCGAGAGTACGGGAGATCAGGAAGTAGACGCCGCCGCCTTTGACCGGCGTATTGGATGAAATCGCGGAGATGGAAAGCGCCGTCGCCATGACAATGCTGATTGCAACGGCAAGAATGATCAGGGAATAAATAAGCCCTGCTCTCCCTGTAATATAATTGACGCGGAGGAACATAATTGCTCCAAGCATTGTCAATATGGACGGTAAAACGACTCCGTAAAAGGTTCCGAAATTGTGTCCGGAATCCGCAGCGGCGATTTCATTTGCCTGATTATTGTGATCCGAAAGCATGATCTGCATCTCCGCAAAGTAAGTGTTTTATTGTTGCCCTTAATATTGCAGAAGAAGGGATTTTGTCAAGTCCGGCAAAGAGGAAACTGGATTTTTGATAATAATTTCTATTTTTACTTTCTGCAAAACAACTTTTTAACATTTCCGGTGTCTGAGTAAAAAGAGGGCAACAAAAAAAACAGAAAGGTGTTTATCTTCAACAACAGAAAAAATGAATGACTATTTTTATCATTCATCTTTGAAAAAACGTTGCTGTTGTGTTATCTTATGAAAGCAGGAAAACGCTTTTTTCTCAGAGGGATGCAAACAGGAAGTTTAGCTTTTCTGAAGATAGTCAGAGCGACAAACGAAAGGGAAAACATATGAAAGTCACTCCTGAAATTCTGGCAGCTATTGATAATGCCATTGATCACTACGGCAATATCACGCAGTTTGCCAAACATCTGGGCATCGCCCACAGCACCATTCTTTTCTGGAAAAACGGCAAGACCGGAAATATCAGTGGGCAGCTCTGGATCAACAAACTCCGTCACGAACTCAAACCTTTCATGCATGGCAATCCGTATGACAGGCCCCGCTACATGCTTCGTGAAGAATCGGCTCCTTATGCGGCGGAGCAGCCCGCAAAAGTCAATAAGGCGCCTCTCGCAACCTTTTCACAGATCGCCGACTTCGATCCGACAATAGAATCACCCTTTACCTACGCAACGAATCTGGGAGGAAAAAGCGTACTGTTCGCGCGTGACGTAAAGCCGGGCTATTTCGCCCTCGAACTGGATGAAACTGCAAAGTGCGGCGATTTTCCCGCCGGATCGGTTCTTCTGGTCGCCAGCGGGGAATATGCGCAGAACGGCGATACCGTAGTGGCAAAACTGCGCGATACCAACGAAATTGTGATTCGCCACTACTCGCGGGAAGACAACCTGGTCAAGCTTTCCGCAGTCAATGGAAACGGCAAAACATACGAGTGGGATGCAAAGGAAAATTCTTCTTATATCGTATGGATGTACCCCGTGATTGAGATCAATCTTGATCTTGCGAACTACCGCTGGGTCGATGACAGGCTCGTAGCCAAATAAACGTTGACGCCGTCTCAGGCGGACCTTCCGGCGGAATCATGCCGGAAGGTTTTTTTGTACATATTCAAAACAGAAATCTTGTGAAAAAGCATTGAAACAACTTGACGAAAGCCGGATGACGGGCTATTTTACCGGACTTTGGTTTTATATTTTCAAAACCCCAAAAACAGGAGGATTTTATCATGGCAGCTAAGGTTGATGAAACAAAGTGCGTCGGATGCGAAGCCTGTACAGGCGCGTGCCCGGTTGAGGCGATCTCTATGGTCGACGGCAAAGCAAACGTTGATGACGGCAAATGCATTGACTGCGGTGCCTGTGTCGGCGAATGCCCCGCAGAAGCGATCTCCCAGTAATCGCATTTCAGACTCAAAAAAACGGAACCTTTCCAGTGGTTCCGTTTTTTTTTCATATTTCCATGCAATTTGCCCTTGACTGAAGCAAAAAACAGAGTATCTTACCACATCCCATGCGGGTGTAGCACAGTGGCAGTGCACCAGCTTCCCAAGCTGAGTATGAGGGTTCGATTCCCTTCACCCGCTCCATATTTCAATCCGAATGCCGGGTTTCAATGCATAACGTTTCCGATTTGCTGCCGGCAATAAGAAAATCACGGTGCAGGCGCCGGAAGGATGCAGGACTCATTTTTTTTCGATAAAATATCAAAATAAAGATTGATTTTTTTTCAGGTTGCGCTAAATTAATCGAATCCCGATATGGGAAGCCTTAATCCGAAGATGGATTCTAAGTCGTCCGGTTCGCCGGATGCCGCTTCAATGCGGCTTGACACGCCCAAGAGGTTTCTGCAAAGGGTATGAGAGAACTTCCGCAAGCCGGAAGTCCTGTGCGTGCCTGTTGTGTTGTCAAGTCTTTTCGCGATCCCTCTCCTGATAAAGATTTCCGCTTTCGGTTTAATCTTCAACACACCTTGGAAGGGAGTTATCTGCGATATGGACGGTTATGCAAGAGACATCAAGCTTTTCAGCGGAACGGCCAACCCGACGCTGGCTGCGTCAATTGCCAGACATTTGGAAATGGAACTGGGACATGTGAACGTCGAGCGATTCCCCGACGGCGAAATCTTTGTTCAGTACATAGACAATCTCAGAACCGCTGACGTCTTTCTCATTCAGCCGACCTGTAATCCGACCAATGAAAATATCATGGAGCTCCTGATCATGCTTGATGCCGCAAGGCGCGCATCCGCGGCAAGAATCACTGCCGTGATCCCGTTCTTCGGTTATGCCCGTCAGGACAGAAAAGACCGTCCGCGCGTGCCGATCACCGCGAAACTGGTTGCAAATCTTCTTACTGTCGCCGGTGCGAACCGCATTCTCACGATGGATCTCCATGCACAGCAGATTCAGGGATTTTTCGATATTCCCGTAGATCATCTCTATGCGTCTCCGATCATGATTCCGTATCTCCGCGACCATCTCAAGATCAACGGCGAAGCCGTGATCGTCGCTCCCGATTCCGGAAGCGTGAAGCTGGCGCACTCTTTCGCGGACAGACTCAACTGCGGTTTTGCAGTCGTGGCAAAGCGCCGTGTCAGTGCGACCACCGTGGAATCCTCTCACCTCGTCGGTGACGTCAAAGGGCGTGACTGTGTGATCTGCGACGACCTTACTTCTACGGCAGGGACGCTTTGCGCCGCCGCCGAACTTCTCAAGAAAGAGGGGGCGAAGAAGGTCTATGCCGTTGTTTCGCACTGTCTCCTGACCGAGGCAGCGCAGGAAAAACTGAAAAACAGCGCAATAGAAGAACTGGTGACAACGAACTCCGTTCCGCATACCGATCTGGAAGGCGGGCGTGTCCGCACACTCTGCATCGCCCCGCTCCTGGCGCGTGCGATCAAGCGGATTCATGACGGAGAATCCGTTTCAAGTTTGTTTCGCGTGAATCCGGAAGCGATGCTCTTCCTCTGATGCAGTAACGAAGGCAAGAACTTATTTTATAATAACGTAAGGAAAGTAAGAAATGGCAAAACAGAAACATGTGTTGAACGTTGTGACACGTTCCGAACTCGGCAAAGGCGCAGTGAACAGACTGCGCAAAGCAGGTCACATCCCGGCTGTTGTTTACAGCAAGGGCGCTGCTGCCAAAACAATCTATTTCGGCGCGGCGGAATGGGAAGCTCTCCAGAAGTTCGAGCTCAACCTGATCGCACTCAAAGAAGGCGAAAATGAAATCCTCGCCCTGATCAAAGACGTTCAGAATGATTTCATGCGCGGCAAAGCCTCTCATGTCGACTTCCTTGAAGTCAAACGTGATCAGGTGATCAAGGCAACCGTTGCGATTCATGCCGGGCACACCGCTCCGGTCGGAATCTCCCAGGGCGGGCTTCTTGAGCAGTTCGTCCATGAAATCGAGGTCGAGTGTCTGCCAGATGCGCTTCCGGAGTCTGTCGAGATCGATGTCAGCAAACTCGAACTGGATCAGGCGATGCACGTCAGCGAGCTTGTTCTTCCGGAAGGCGTCAAAGCCGCTTCCGAGGGCGATATCGTTGTCTTCCATGTTGTCGATCCCTCCAAGATCGTCGAAGACGTTCCCGAAACCGCCGCTCCTGTTGACGGCGCTGCGGAGCCGGAAGTCATCGGTGAAAAGGAAAGAGCGGAAAAGGCTGCTGCTGCGGCGGCTGAAGGCGACGGCAAAAAGAAGAAATAATGCTGTGCCGCACGGCGCGCTTCCCTGTGAGTGGAGACTGAGAATATGGCGAATCCCGGAAACGATTTTACAAGATGCCTGTTGATTGCAGGGCTTGGGAATCCCGGTGAAGAGTATTCCGGCACGAGGCATAACATGGGATTCATGGTTGTGGACAGGCTGCTGGCAAAGCTTCCGAAGAATTTCGAGGCGGTGCACGGATGTTCCTCCAGATATTGGCGCGGTACGTATGCGGGCAGGGCGCTTCTGCTGCAGAAACCTGAAACCTATATGAATCTGAGCGGCGATGCAATCTCCGCACTGATGAGAAGGGAAGGGATCGAGCCTGGAGAAATCGCGGTCGTCTATGACGACATGGATCTGGAGCTCGGGCGGATCAGAATCCGTAAGAACGGCAGCAGCGGCGGTCATAACGGGATCAAGTCCATCATCGGAAGGCTCGGAACGGAAGCGTTCCCCCGGATCAGAATCGGGATCGGGCACGGTGAGAGCGGACACGGCGGAGCGGATTTCGTTCTGTCCGGGTTCAACGAAAAGGAACAGCCTGTATGTGACAGAGTCATCGAAGCAGCGGCGGATGCGTTGATTCTCATGTTGAGACGCGGATGCACGGCGGCGATGAATGTTTATAATTCGCAGGACTATTCGGAAGAAAAGTCCGGGGCGGAAAACGATACAAAAGACATTTGAACAATATAAAAAACACCAGGAGGTGTGGTCTTGAAAAAGTATGAGGCAGTATTCATTCTCGACATGAGAAAAGTAGAGGATGAGGGAAAGGCCTTCTCTGAAGAATTCGCGCAGATGATTCAGAGTTGGGGTGGCAGTGTTGTCGAGTCCAACGCTATGGGCCGCAAACAGTTCGCACGTGAGATCAGAAAACGGAAAGCCGGTATCTACTGGAACTACATTTTCGAGCTTGATCCTGCGAAATGCAAGGAGATCAGGGAAAAATTCCGTCTGGATGAAAGAGTCATCAGACTGCTCATCATCAATTTCGAGCGTCCGGAGCAGGTTCGTTCCACGCTGGCGGTGACGACCGAGATCGGTGAATAAGAGAAGCTTCAAGGAAAGGAGTGTCCTTCAATATGGCATCGCTGAATAAAGTATTGCTTATGGGAAACCTCACAAGGAACCCGGAGATCAGATATACGCCGTCCGGCAGTGCCGTATGTGAATTCGGCATGGCGATCAACAGACGTTTCATGCAGGCCAACGGACAGGAGAGAGACGAAACGTGTTTCGTCGATATCGTCGTCTGGGGCAAACAGGCGGAAAGCACTTCCCGCTTCCTGCAGAAAGGTTCTTCCGTATTCATCGAAGGACGCCTCGTCTACGACCAGTGGGAGGAAAAGGATACACAGAAAAAGCGTTCCAGGCTCAGAGTGAACGCGGACCGTGTCCAGTTCCTTGACCGCAGGGACGACCGTGCCGGCGGCGAAATGCCCCCGGACGGCGGACAGCCCGGCGGTTATTCCCAGTATAACCGCGGTACCCAGGGCGGGTACGGCGGAGCTCCGCAGGGCGGCGGTTACAGCAATGTACCGCAGGGCGGATATGCTCCGAGAGGACAGCAGGCGCGTCCCCAGCAGCAGTATCGTCAGGCTCCCCCGCAGGCGCCTGCGGCGGAAGACGTGCCGCAGATGCCGATCGACGAGCCCCCGTTTGAAACCGTGGAAGGCGTTGACGACGATATTCCTTTCTGATTAAGAAAACAAAATAAATTTTAAGGAGATTCCAGTCATGGCAATGGTTAATAAG
>DXVA01000074.1:0-1208 GCA_019408975.1 Lentisphaeria bacterium
GTCCCCCTGATAGGAGATCACGAAAGACTCCGGGTTGGCGCGGGAAACGCCGGTCCCGACCGCGGGGGCGCGTCCGTGCGCCACGGAAATGCTTCCGCAGTTGAAATAATAATAGGCGAACACGGCGCACCCGACCGGCGCGATCAAAACCGTGTCTTTCTGAATGCCGTAATGCTCAATCGCCTCGGCAATCAGCTTATGAAGAATGCCGTGCCCGCATCCGGGGCAATAGTGCATGTTTTTCTTGATCGGGCCGGGCCTGCGCTCGAACGTATCGAAGAAGACGGACGACTTTCCAAACTTGACTTTCTCACTCATTGTTTCATCTCCCCCAGAATCTTTTTGACCATGTCGCACACATCGGAACAGGTCGGGATGTTGCCGCCCATCCGGTTGCAGAGATATACCGGAAGCTTGCAGTCGATCGAAAGCTTGATGTCCTCGATCATCTGTCCGGCGCTGAGCTCGACGCTGACCAGCGCGCGCGTTACACCGTTGTTCAGGAGCCTGCGCAGACTCGTCTTCGGGAACGGGAAGACCATTTTCGGGCGGATGAGCCCGGCTTTGATCCCCTCCCCACGGAGCATCGTGACGGCGCCCGAAGCCACGCGCGAACTGATGCCGTAAGCGACCAGCACGATTTCGGCGTCTTCCGTCATAAACTCCTCCGCACGCTGTTCCGTCTCTTCGATAAGCCGGTATTTCGCCTGCAAACGCCGGTTCAGCTCCTCAAGGTCATCGTGTTCCAGATAGATGGACGTGATGATATTCGCCTTTCCATCGACGATCCGCCCCATTTTCCACTCGGGATCATAATCATAAACGGCGGGTTCGGGAAGCGTCAGCGACTCCATCATCTGCCCGATGACGCCGTCCGCCATGATATAGGCGGGCATACGGTATTTTTCCGCCATGCGGAACGACTCATACGCCATGTCGCACATCTCCTGAACGGAATTCGGGGTGAAGACCAGGCATTTGTAGCTGCCGTGCCCGCCGCCTTTGACCAGCTGGAAATAGTCCGCCTGTTCGGGGCCGATGTTGCCGAGCCCCGGACCACCGCGGGTGATGTCCGCGATCACCGCCGGCATCTCATACGCGGCAAGATAGCTGACCTCCTCCTGCTTGAGGCTGATCCCCAGTCCGGAACTGGCGGTCATGGCGCGTTTGCCTTCCGCAACGGCTCCGATGCTGTCTCTTATACACAT
>DXVA01000074.1:1218-6686 GCA_019408975.1 Lentisphaeria bacterium
CCGCCTGAATGAATACGCGGTTCAGTTTCGGGAAAAGCGCGGCGGCGCTGTGCGCGATTTCGCTCGCGGGCGTAATCGGATATCCGAAAAAGCAGTCACACCCCGCGAGAAGCGCGCCGTAGACAAGCGCCTCATTGCCTTTCAGGAGCAGACGATTGTTGTATTCCATCTTTCACTCCTCCGTCTGATAAATGGTGATGGCGCCCGGTTCCGGGCATTGCAGAAAACAGGAGCCGCATCCGATACACTCTCCGGGATGCTCCGCACGTGCGGAAAAATACCCCTGTTTATTCAGTTCATTGCCGATGTCAATCAGGTTCTTCGGACAGGCTGTAATACATCTTTTACAGCCCTTGCACTCTTCCTGCGCAATGCAGATTCGGTATTTCTTACTCATCTCTTCTCACCTCCAGGTGATGATTATAGGAAGCGGAAATATACAACCGGAATGGTCATTTTTCAAATCGGCTCATAAATATGAGATGTTCCGCACAGGAAGTCGTTTTCAGGAACGATAGCAGGAAATGAGTCAGGAAACATGCCGTCCCGAATCGGAAAAACCCGCAGTGCTGGCATGGCACTGCGGGTTCAGCCCATCATCTCTGATGTTCATTCCGTCAGAATATCGGAACAGATATCTTCGCCACTGAAAAGGTATTTCCCGCCGCCGAGCGGACGGATGTGTCCGAAACGCGATTTCAAGTTTGTTTTTCCGGGAACCGTGATCACGGCCTCCGCCTTTCCGGGACCACAGGCGGTAACCAGAACCCGAAGCCTTCCATCACTCGAATAAGCTCCTGCATCCACAATGGAGGAAGCCTTGTTGTCGATGACAACATCCGGCACTTTTTCCAAACTCAGCAGCCACGGTTCCAGTTCGCGCAGCAGTTTTGCCACCGCACACACTCTGGGCCAGAACATCCTGGAAGAACCTGGGTCAAACTTCTCCTGCCGTTCCATAATCGTCGTATAGCTGTAGAAACAGAACCATTTCGATCCGTAGATTGCCCCCAGCAACGCCATTGAACGCATCTCCGATTCCGTGGGATAACGGAAATTTGAATACTTTTCCTTAGGCTTGTGCGCGCCCCAGTTGAAAGCCTGAGGAACATACATCACAGGAGCTTTTGTCTTTGCGGCTTCAACCAAAAACTCGCGGGCTTTCAGAATGGAGCGGCTGTTTCTTCCTTCTATCGGATAAGGATCAATGCCGAGGACATCGGCAATTCCGGCATTGCGTTGTGAAAGCTGCGGCAGAGCAGTCAATGAAACCGCAGGGTGATACGGATCGGCGGCAGCCAGATTGATCCGGGTCAGGTTAACCTGCTCCATTGCCTTGTCGCTGATCAATTCATCCGCCAGATAGTGAGCAAGAACCGCCGGATGCCTGAAGACAGGCTGAAACTTCTTTCCGGAACCGCTGACATTACGGTCAAAACAACGCGGGTCCGTTGACACATATTTCAATTTATGTTTCCAAACCATGTCAAGCGAACGGCGCACACGTTTTTCCCATGCAGGAGTCCCGTAATCGGCGACATTCCATACATCCTGCCTTGATATCTCATTTTCCTGTTCCTGAATGTTCATGCTTCGCGTCGAATAATTCAGCACGAAATTAAAACCTCCGGCAGCAATCCGTTTCAAATCAGCCTCCGTTCTTAAAAACGTAGTGAAGATACCCACCGGCAGAATCGGTTTGCCGTCAATCACCACTCTGTTATGATCATCGATCGAAACTGTTTCCGGCAGAGGGGCCACGGAATTGCGGAACAGCTCAAAACTGCAACGGTAAACAATCGTTTTTGTTTCAGGATGCAAAAGATAAAATTCAGCCCGATATTTTCCCGCAGGCAGTTTACCGAGTTCAAACAAAACTTCGCGGTCTTTTATCGGCGCGCTCATTTCACGTCCGCCGCACTGAATATACGCCAGACAATGCTCCAGGCTGCCGCGCCCGAATATTCTCAGGCGCAGCGTCCCGCGGTCATTGAGGTTCAGCAACTGCGGTTTCAGGAGATTCACAGAATATTCTCCCGTCCGTTTTTCTTCAAGAGTAATATCATCCCAGTAAACACGCCCGCTGGTTTCATAAAACAGCCGCAGCTGAATTTCCGCGTCATCCGGCGTTGCGACAAATTCAAGCTGAGTCTTCTTCCACTGCGCCGATTCTTCCGGCTGCGGCTTAGGACTGAGAATACCGGCATCTTTTCCATCCCGGTAACGCTGGATGCTGGCGGAGAAATTCATATGAAGACGAACCTTCAAATCCTCGGTTCTGTACCATGCGGTCAAGCGGTAACTGTTCCCCGGGACAAGTTTTACCGGGTATTTTGCAACAGCAGCCTGATAATTTTTGAAATTACGTTCCGTGCGTTCCAGCCTGAGCGCACCGGACTCCCTGATTCCGCTTCCTTTTTCCAGCCTGCCTCCGGCGGGTAGGACCCACCCCGGCGCCGAAGCATTGAAATTCTCCGTATAAATGGTTTCATATTCTGTATTTTTTGCGGATTCTTCCTTATATTCCGCGAGGTTAATCTTCTGCGCCAGCAAGACTGCGGGCACCAGCGGCAACGCCGCCATGATCTTCCATTTCATTGTCTTTCTCCTGAATTAATTATGTTATAAGGTTGAAGTGACGGGGCTGAAACGGGCGCGCGCCTCTTTGCTTTTATCAGTTGTATCGACTCCATCAGGGTTCCGCGCCTGGGAGAACCAGGGATTCGGAGCGGCAAAAGATTCAACATGCCCGTCCGTCAGCAGATAGTTTGATCTTTTCTGGTGACGGGAACGCCCTGCCATCCAGTTGATCCGGGCAGGTTGTGTCGCAGACGCCCCCTGCCAGTCCAGACCCGTCGTATAGTGAAAAGCTTCAATAGACGCAATCTCTGCAAGCTGAATCAGCGAACTGGGACGGTAAACACGGACAATCTTATGTTTGGGAATCGTATTGTCCCCCGTCGCATTGTTGCCGCAGAATTGATTGTATCCGTAATAAAGAATGTTCCAGTTATATTTTATGGTATTGGAAAAATTAGTGGATAAAATGGAATAATTCGGAGGCAGATAATCCCATTTCGGGCAGACCAGTTTAGGAGAGTCGCACTCCGGATAGCCATGTTTTCCGAGCAGCACGTTCCAACCGACAGAATATCCGGGAAACTTGGAGGAAACCGGAGGCAGATAATCGCCATGAGAAAGGATATATCCGGCAAACCCAAGTCCTATCTGCTTCAGGTTGTTAGCACACGAAATGCTTTTCGCGCGCTCACGAACCGAGTTCAACGCAGGCAAAAGCATCGCCGCCAGAACCGCAATGATCGAAATAACAACCAGTAATTCGATAAGAGAAAATGGATTTCCATACGGAAAACTACCCCTGAGGTTCAAGCTGATGCGTTCTCTCCTTTGATTCTCCGAAATCATGCCCTTACTCCTTTTTGAAAGTTAAATTAACGTTAATGTTATTTTCTGTTTCTATTATAAGATATTATTTCCATTTTGTCAATAGCCAAATATAAAAAAATTGATTTTTTCTTTTTCAAGCTATTGACATTAACAATAATGTAACTATATTTCAATTAACAAAACGGAAAAACAGGAGAGAACAATGCCCGTCGTTACATTGAAAGATATTGCGAATCTGGTCGGAGTTTCCGTGAATACCGTCTCGCGGGGACTGAAAGACAAACCGGATATCGGGCTCAAAACACGGCAGAGAATCAAGGAAGCCGCGGCAGCTCTGGGATATCGCCCAAATCTGAATGCGCGAAGCCTGGTGCTCCAGAAAACCTCCACCATCGGAGTCGCCGTAACCGAAATGGACAATCCGGTCCGAATGGAATTCTGCGAGAAACTGCGCGTCCGCGCGGAGCAGGACGGGTACCGTCTGCTGACAACTTCGCTTGCGCAGGACAACGGATGCAACTGGCGTGCAGGAAACATCGGATGCATCGAAGACCTGCTTGCACGCCGGGTGGACGGGCTCATCATCGGCGCAATCTGGGGGCTGACCGGCGAACAGCCGCTCGGCACAATTCTGCAGGAGTGCAGGCAGACGGAAACGCCGGCCGTCGTATTCGGCACACCGGAAACGGAACTTGCCGACTGCATCGAAATCGATTTCTTCGACAGCGGCTGCCGTCTTACAGAATACATGCTCAAAAAAGGTTATCGGTCCATTGTCTACTTCGGCGACCCCGGCGACAGACGCGCCGGCGGCTATGAAAAAGCAATGAAACTTCACGGCGCGGGAAAGAATATTCAAATCTGGCCTCATACAGCCAATCGTCCGGAAGCCGGGAGAGACGCCATGGATGAGTATCTGAAACGCTCCTGCAATCCTCCGCAGGCTGTCGTAGCGGGCAACGACCTCGGCGCAATCGGAATCATTTCCTCCCTGAAAAAACACGGACTGAGAGTTCCACAGGACTGCGCAGTCGCGGGCTTCGACAACATTGCAATGGGGGAATTCATCGATCCGCCGCTGACCTCCATCGGATTCGACAACAACACGTTCGTCGACACGGTATGGAATATGATGATCCGCCGTCTGCGGAAACTCGAAACCGGCCCGGCGCAGAAGATCACGCTCAATCAGGAACTGATCGTAAGGGAATCCTGCTGAAACGGAAAAAAGCCGGTAAAACAAATCAATTCTGAAAGATTAAAATATCAATTGACAGGAAATAGAATGATTCAGAAACATCCGCTTCCGATTCAAAGAGTGACGCAGGGACCGAAACATCATTTTTTCGGTTATTTCGACAAATTCCCCTGGGACAAATCCGGGCGCAGACTGCTCGCGCAGGAAATTGATTTCACGGCACGCCAGCCGCGTCCGGGAGAAAAAGCGACGCTGGGAATGATCGAACTCACGGACAACAACCGTTTCGTGCCGCTCGCCGAGACGGACGCATGGTGCTGGCAGCAGGGGTGCATGTTCCAGTGGCTCAACGACTCCGAAACAAAAGTCATATACAATGACCGCGAAGGGGATCATTTCGTCGCCCGCATTCTGGATGTGGAGTCGGGCGAAACGCAGACCCTGTGCCGCCCGGTCTACTGCCTGAGCCCCGACGGGCGATGGGCGATGAGCCTGAACTTCTCGCGGCTGGACAGGGAGCGCCCCGGTTACGGCTATCCCGGCGCATTCGACCCCAATGAAAAGGTGAAATGCCCCGATGACGAAGGCATCTGGCTGGTTGACCTCAAGCGCAACACGGCAAAGCTGGTCGTCAGCGTGGCGCAGGTCACGGACGCCTGGTACCGTTCCGACATGGAAAACACGGAAGGCTGGTTCAACCATATCCTGATCAGTCCCGACAGCCGCCGTTTCGCATTCTTCCATCGCTGGCGGCTCAAAAACAAGGACGGCTCTCCCGGATGGCATTTGACGCACATGTTCACGGCAAATCTCGACGGAACGGAGCTCTTCCCTCTGAATCTGGAGGAAATGAGTTCTCACT
>DXVA01000074.1:6696-15386 GCA_019408975.1 Lentisphaeria bacterium
TCACTACACATGGATCAGCCCGGATCAGATCATCAATTTCTCCAACCGCTACACCGCGGGCTGGCAGTATTACCTCTATACGGACCGGACGCATCACACGGAAATCATAGGCAGAGAC
Organism: Lentisphaeria bacterium; assembly: GCA_019408975.1. GTDB lineage: Bacteria > Verrucomicrobiota > Lentisphaeria > Victivallales > UBA1829 > UBA11452. The sequence continues at coordinate 6,815 of DXVA01000074.1, forward strand.
CTTTTCCCCGGCGACGGGCACTGTTCCTACTCTCCGGACGGCAAATGGATGCTGACGGACTCTTATCCGCTGGAAGACAACTGCCGCAGGCTTTACCTCTACCGCCTGAGCGACGGAGAAGCATTCGAGATCGGCAGTTTCCACGCCGATCCGGGCTATCCGGTGCCGACGCGCTGCGACCTGCACCCGAACTGGTCGCGGGACGGGCGCAGTGTCTGCATCGATTCCATTCACGAGGGATCGCGCCAGGTTTATGTTCTGGACGTCAGCGAACTGACCGCCCCATAAGAAAACAACGCTTCCTCCTGCGCGATATGTTCCTGCCCGCGCCGGAGGGAGCATGACAAAAACAGCGTCATTTCAACACGCCGGAAACTCTGAGATAATCATTCGTAAGAATCGTGTCGATTCCCATATCCAGCAGCTGCCGTGCCTCATCGGGATCATCGGACCAGAAGAAATTGCACCGGATGCCATTGGCATGTGCCTTGTCAATCATCGCCTGCGTGCAATGCCCTTTCATAAACTGGAGCTTCGCGCATTTCCAGTGAATCGCATTTTCAACGATCCGGTCCGGTTCATAGCCGGACATGCAGCGCCTGATTTCCGGAGCGACCTCAAGAGCCGCCGCCATGACATCCTTTCTCGCAGTAAAATAAGCGTGTTCCGCAAAATCATACCGATGAAGCAGGGAGGCGATTCTGCGAACCGTGTCACGGCTGAAATATTCATCGCCGGAGGATTTGATGTGAAGATTGATCACGGTCTGCCGCGAAAACGCCTTCAGAACCTCCTCGAACGATGGAATCCGGAGTCCGGTGAACGCTTCCGCATAATGCGCCCCGAAGTCAAGCCTGCGGAGCTCATCAAAAATCATTTCCGTGATTTTACCGTGTCCGTCGGAAACGCGGTCGACGGACTCATCGTGCGCAACAACCGGCACACCGTCTTTCGTCATCCATACATCAAGTTCAATTTCCTGCGCGCCGAGCGCAACTGCGGCTCCGAATGCCGGAAGACTGTTTTCCGGAGCGACCGTATTGAACCCGCGATGGGCGCAGATGCGGGGATAAGGCATCTGCTCGTCATTCGGTTTGACCATGCTTCCTCCGGCACGGTAACTCCACGGTGTCCTGCCCTGCCCGATGTATTGGTCGTTGCGGATCAGCTTGCCGCCGAAGCAGTTGGAGCGCATGTACTTCCGGCGGGGGTCCCCGACCTCGCAGGTCAGGAGCCCCGTCTCCTGACCGAACCGGGCAAGAATCCGCCCGTCCGGCGAGGCGATCATGGAACAGCCCCCGTCGGGTTTGCCCTCACCCATGCTGACGGACGCACGAAGCACGAACGCATTGGCGTGAAACGCAAGGGACTTCACCAGCATCTCGATGATATCGGGGCGTTCCGCGCGCTGATGGGAGGAAACGAGCACAATATCGGGGTTCCTCGCGGCAATGTGCGCGATATATTCCTCAAAATAGCAGTCGTAACAGGTCAGGAATGCAAAACGCAGCCCGTCCGTTTCCACAATCGCGGGAGGAAGATAATCGAAAGTATAACTGTCGTCCATCTTCTTCACATGGACTTCGCTGTGAGGCAGATGCTGCTTGTAATAGTCTCCGGCGATCTTTCCCTGACGGTCGAAAACCCGTGTCGTGTTCCGGTACCTGCCGCCGATGTCCGCGGCATAGTTGACCGCGACAATGGCATTGCAGCGGCGGGCGGTCTCGATGGCGGTGTCGATCAGCAGTTTCGTATGTTTTTCCGCATAGGGAATGCATTCCCCCTCCGGGAAAACCGTAGGCGCATTGGAATATTCGGGCAGAAGAATCAGGTCGATGGAGGGATCGCACTGTTTCAAAGCCTGAACGGTGAACTCGACCGCCGCATCCGCCTGTTCCAGCGTGTATGGATAAGGTGACTGAATCGCGCAGAATTTCATGTTATCTCGTTCCTTTCAAAAGTCAGGCGACAGGAATTCCGTCGATCAGCACACTGCGGATGCAGGAGGTATTGGACAGCGGATCGCCTTCGCAGACGACGATATCGGCGTCTTTTCCTTCCTCCAGGGAGCCAATCCGGCAGTCAAGCCCTAAAATCTTCGCAGGATTAATGGTAATCGCTTTCAACGCTTCATAATAATCCATGCCGGCCTGCACAGCCAGCCCTGCGCAGAGCGGCAGATACTGTTGCGGAATGACCGGAGAATCGGTCGTGATCGCAATCAGACAGCCAGTCTGTGCAAGCACTTTCGGCGTTTCCCAGGATTTATTCTGCAACTCAAATTTGCTTGCATGGACAAAGGAAGGCCCCACGATTACGGGAAAACCGGAATCCTTCACCGCTTCGGCAATCAAATGCCCCTCCGTGCAATGATCCAGAGTCATATTGATTCCGAATTCTTTTGCAATGCGGATTGCCGTCACAATGTCGTTTGCCTGATGAGCGTGCGCCTTCAAAGGAATTTCCCCCTTGATGACAGGCAGCATCGCCTCCAGTTTGAAATCGAATGCCGGGACTTTTGAGACATCCGCACCGGCGGCGTTTTTCTTCTCGTAATATTCCCGCGCCCTGAATAACAGTTCCCGCAGACAGGCGGCAGTCGTCATACGTGTTTTGATCGCTTTGTCCCGATGGTAATTCTTGGGATTCTCTCCAAACGCGCACTTCATGGCGGAAGGCGCTTTGACGACCATCTCCTCCACGGTTCTGCCTCTCATTTTATAGACGGCAAAAGTTCCCCCGACGACATTCGCGCTGCCGGGCCCCGCATTCACCGTGGTGATGCCGCCGGCAGCCGCCAGACGGACAGTTTCATCAAACGGGTTGAAAGCGTCGATGGAACGCAGTTGAGGCGTAACGGCGTCATTATATTCATTGTAGTCCGCACCTTCGTAGCCGATCCCGTATCCGTGCAGCCCCAGATGGCAATGCGCTTCGATGAAGCCGGGAAAGACATTACAGCCTCCGGCGTCAATGACTTCCGTTCCGGCGGGGCCCCTGATCCGGTCTGCGATTTTTGCAATTTTGCCGTTTTTCACCAGAATGTCGCCCTGCACCGTCTTACCGGGCCCCATGGTGTAAACCGTGCCGTTCCGAATCAAAACAGTTTCTTTACTGCGAGACATGACGAAAAATCCTTATTTATGTTGTCTTTTCCCTGTCAAGCCCCCCGGCTTTCCAGGAACCGGAAATAAAAATAAGTCTCCCGGCATTTTTTGCAACCGGAAAAATGAAAAAAAACTGAACTTTACCGTGCATCACCAGCTTCCGTATGTTCCAATGCGGCATTGAGAAGCATCTTGCAGCTTTTCCAGTTCAACGCGGCAATTGCCAGCACAAACAGGAAAAGCGCCCCGCAGAGACCGATGAAGACATCTCCGTAAAGCGTGTAGAACGTCGGCTTCGGATCACGCGGCACGGGAACGGTCAGCGTTGCGCTCCCGCGTCCGCGCCACGAGGGATCGGGACGCCCGTCCCTCTCCTTCAGAGCGGCGGAAACCTGTCCGTTCTGCAGGATCACGGCGGAATAATCGAGATTGCCGCAGCGGATCATCGGAAGCCGTGTTTCAACGGTCCGGAAGATGGAATTCGCGAAATGCTGGGCAGGCTCAAAACTGTTCGGATACCATGCATCGTTTGTAATGACCAGCAAAACATTCGCCCCGTTCCTTGCATGGTTCCGCGAAACATACGCATACACATCCTCATAGCAGATCGAGACTCCGGCACGCACATCCGGCGCAAGTTCCAGAGAATTGAACCGTCTGCCGCGCGTAAGATTGCGCCCCATCCCCGCCGCTTTCGCAAGCCACGGGAAAGTCTCGCTGTAAGGCACATATTCTCCGAACGGCACAATATGCTCCTTGCTGTAATGGTCGGCAATGCCGCGTCCGGGCTTCAGCAGAAGCGCCGAATTGTAAATATCCACCTTCGCCGGGTCAACCGCGTTCTGTTCCAGAAAAATCGTGCCGAGCACAAACGGAACCTGATATTTCAACAGCATCGAAAGCACTTCCATCCGGTAGCGGCTTGAAAATTCAGACATGGCGTTATAAGAGCAAGGCACCGCAGTTTCCGGCCAGATCACCACGTCCGGGCTCTCTTTCCCCTCCTGAAAAAGCGATTTGCTCAACCCCGCGCAGACCTCCAGAGCCTCCGTCGCCTTTTCCTCGTTCGCGTTTCTGCGCTGAGATAGATTCGGCTGGACAATTCCGGCTTTGAACGGGATCGCGTCCCGGAATTCCGCGCGGCGCTGTTTCAGCAGAATCGCTCCGAACGTCATGGAAAGCAGCAGCAGGGCGCAGGCGAACATCGCCGGATAAGGCCTGCGGTATCTGCGCTCTTTCGACGGGAGGAGCATGGACTTGAGGGCAAGCCCGACGGAGACATTGATCATCACGATCAGGAAACTGACGCCGTAGACGCCCGTATATTCGCAAATCTGGATCACGCCGATATTTTTCCACTGGCTCGCGGCAAGATAATTCCAGGGCAGTCCCGTGAACAGCCAGGATTTCGTCCATTCGAGGACACACCACCATGACGCAAGCGCAAGACAGAACAGGATTTCCAGAAACGGATTGAACTGCCGGAATTCCCGGATCTCCTCCGCCCCCTTGAGCCGGACATCCGCCGGGTAGAGCAGGTTCCTGTACAGAAACGGTATAGCCAGCGCCCAGAGAGTCGGGAAAACCGCAAGAAGAAGACAGAGAACGAACGGAATGAACACCATGATCTCGCGCAGCCAGAAAAAGGAGGACAGGCTCCATGCGTAGCTCCAGACATAGGCGCAGAGCAGCAGCTTTTTCGGGCGGTAAAAGATTCCGGCGGCGAAAAGCGGCAGCAGCCCGAACCATGCGAGAAAGGCGAAAGCCACTTCCTCGAAAATGCCGGCGTAGAGCCAGCCGCAAAACGCCGCAACGAGCAGTTCCAGTATGATTCTGAGCCGTCCGGAGGCGAAAGCAAGACGCCTTCCCTCCCGCTGTTTCAGGCTGTCAGGAGTTTCCATATCAAAAAAATCCTATGAAAGTTATGTTAAAAATTCGCAAAATCGCCAAACGGGATGTAATTTACCTGTTCTATGTGAAAAATAAAAGCGCAAATGGAAAAAGGCGTGAAAAAATGGATTCCAAACAAGAAATGTTTTTTGAGCATCTGGTCATAGGAAGCGGACTTGCCGGACTTTCCAGCGCTCTGATGCTTGCGGAAAAATGCGACGGCGAAATCGCAATCGTTACCAAAGGCGCCGTGGAAGACTGCAACAGCAGGCTCGCCCAGGGGGGCATCGCGTGCGTGACGGATCAGGAAGACACCTTCGATGAACATATTGCCGATACGATCAACGCGGGAGACCATCTCTGCAACCCGGAAAGCGTAAGGAGCATCGTCGAGGCAGGCCCCGAACGGATTCAATGGCTCAAGGAAATCGGAACTCATTTCACCACGCGCGGTGAACTCGGAGACCAGAACGAGGCGCATAAAGACGAATTCGACCTCGGACGCGAAGGCGGGCACAAGAAACGCCGCGTGATCCATGCCGGCGACATCACCGGGGAAGAGGTGGAACGCGCACTCATCGAGGCATGCCGCAAAAATCCGCGCATCCACATTTTCGAGCATCACAGCGCAATTGACCTGATCACCACCGCACGCCTCGGCTGGATGGGGGAGGACACCTGTCTCGGAGCGTATGTGCTTGATATCAGAAATGAAAAGATCAAGACGTTCCTTTCTTACAGCACCTCGCTTGCAACGGGCGGATGCGGCAAAGTCTATCTCTGCACCTGCAACTCGGATGTCGCCTGCGGCGCCGGGGTCGCCATGGGATATCGCGCCCATGCAAAAATTGCCAACATGGAGTTTTACCAGTTCCACCCCACGCTGCTTTACCATCCGAAAGTGCGTTCGTTCCTGATCAGCGAAGCTCTGCGCGGCGAAGGCGGGACTTTGAAGATGCAGTACCGCAAAGGCGAATATACGCCGTTCATGCAGAACTACCATGAAATGAAGAGCCTGGCGCCCCGCGACGTGGTTGCGCGCGCGATTGATAATGAACTCAAACGCACGGGACAGGTCTGCGCGTATCTGGATATGACGCATAAAAGCGAAGATTTCCTCCGCAAGCGTTTCCCTCGCATTTTCGCGCAGTGCCTTGAACTTGGAATCAATATTGCGGAACAGCCGATTCCGGTCGTGCCGGGCGCGCACTTCAGCTGCGGCGGAGTGCAGACGGATCTTCACGGTTTTTCCGGGATCAACGGTCTGTATGTGGTCGGCGAAACCGCATGCACGGGTCTCCACGGTGCGAACCGCCTTGCCAGCAACAGTCTGCTTGAAGCGATCGTGATGCCGAACCGTTCCGCACAGCATATCGCGGAAAATCTGGAACGTCTCCGCGCCATCCGCCCGAGCCACACGATTCCGCAGTGGACAACCGGCGATGCCCGGAACTCCGACGAGCAGATCGTCATCTCCCACAACTGGGACGAAATCCGCCGCTTCATGTGGGATTACGTGGGAATCGTGCGCACGGACAAACGCCTTGAGCGAGCCAAAACCCGCATCCGGAACATTCAGAAGGAAATCGAAAAATACTACTGGGACTTCCACATTACAAGTGATCTGATCGAGTTGCGCAACATCGCCACGGTCGCCGAACTGATTATCGATTCGGCAATGCTCCGTCACGAGAGCCGCGGCCTGCATTACAATGCGGACTATCCGCACCGCGATCCTGCAATGGACGGAGTCGACACCATTATCCAGAAACCTTATTCCACACAGTTTTAATCAGAAATCATTATGCAGTTACGCCCGAAAATCGCACCTTACATTGTCGAAATCATTTCCCAGCTCCAGAACGCAGGTTACGAAGCATACATTGTCGGCGGCGCGGTCCGCGACTTTCTGCTGAACCGCCAGCCGAAAGATTACGACCTTTCCACCTCGGCAACGCCCGAACAGATCAAGAAAGTATTCCGTGACCGCCATGTCCTGATCATCGGCAAGCGTTTCCGCCTGGTTCACCTGCACCACCACGGGGAAATCATCGAAATCAGCACCTTCCGCAAACGGCCGCAGGATCAGACCGAACTGCGCCGTCCCGGAAAACAGGCGCCCGAACACATGATCTTTCAGGACAATGAGTTCGGTACCGCGGAGGAGGACGCATGGAGGCGTGATTTCACAATCAACGCTATCTTCTACGATCCGGTCAACGACAAAATCGTGGACTATACCGGCATGGGCATGAAAGACCTTGCGGCGAAAACCGTCCGCTCGATCGGCGATCCCGTCCTGCGTTTTGAAGAAGACCCCGTCCGCATTCTGCGCGCCCTGAAGCTCGTCGGGCAATACGACTTCACGATGGATGCGGAAACGGAAGCGGCGGTCGCGAAATGCATTGAATTCATCGTCCATGCCTCGGCGTCGCGCCTGACGCTCGAACTGGAAAAGATACTGAAAAACCCTTACGGGCACCTGATTCTTGAAACTTTCCACAGATACGGTTTCCTGAAACGCTTTCTCCCGTTCATCGATTCCTGCTGGGGGACTCCGGCATGTGATTACATGCTGAAACTGCTGGAGGAGCGCAACCGCCGTATTCTGGAAGGGAAATACCGGGACAGCATTTCGCTTGCAATGTCGATCATGACTCTGCCGTTTGCCGAAAAACTGATCTCCAACCGGGAGCCGGGACAGCTCTGGAACTTTCTCCCCGACATCGCCGAGGATCTGCGGCAGATACTACTGAAAGTGCTCAAGCCGGGAACCCCGACCAAGCGCGCAGTGGCGGCAGCCGTCCGCACTCTGATGCTTCAGGAACGGATCAAGAATCTGATGATCAAGAAACTGATTTCGCATCCGGGTTACCCCCATGCCCGCGAGCTCGGCATCATCCAGAACAACGTCATGTGGAAATTCTGGCACTACGAGGAACAGCTGCTCCCGCCGGAACCGCGCAGCGAAAAACGCAGGCGCGGGCGCAGGCACGGCAGAAAACGTTTTGCCGCTCCTGTTCCCGCAGGCGAGACCACGACGGGAACATATCACTGATTCATGCGGTCCAACGTATGAGGGAGGGACTCATGAAACCTTTACTGAAACTTCTGCTGATTCTGATCTGCGTGCCGGTCTGCGTGATTCTGTTTTTCCTGCTGATCCCGGTTCTGTTGATCCTGATGATTTTCTTTTCGCTGCTGTCCAACCGCGGCTGGAACGGCGGACTGCGCTGGTACAGTTCCACGACCTTTCCGCGCGGAGGCAGGCAATCCGCCTCCCCTGCCCCGGAGGAATCCTCTGCGGACTGCGATATCGAATGCACTGTAATCGACTCCAAAATCGTCGATCCGTCCGCCCCGGACAAATCCGCCGGACAGCTGGGAAGCGGCAATGCCAGGCAAGAGCGCGACGATTCCTGATTCCCCGTTTGATTTTCCTGAAAAACACATTATTTTACCGGAAAAATGAACACCCCCGGTGCAGAGCACGCGGGGTATCGGGGATTTCGCCTGCGGTGACCAGCTTATTCCGCTGGACCGAAGCAGGACTGAAAGTCCTGCACGAAGCATTT
>DXVA01000075.1 GCA_019408975.1 Lentisphaeria bacterium
TCCAAAGCCAATACGGAAACCGAAGAAAGCAGGCAGAAAGCGGACAAGGCATACAAAAGCAGAGGCAACAGACCCGTAGACCCGAACGTCAAGATGATCGCTTCCGATACGGAAGTCTTAAAGCAGAGAACGGCGATGCTTCAGCGTATTTTCGGCAAGCCTTACAGAACGGCATTGATTGCTTTTGCAAAAGAGATCGGCATGTCTGAAGATGATCTTCTGAATAAATTCCGCGATTTCTATGAAAGTGAGGATTTGAAAGACAAGAATCCGGAAGTCATGATTCCTTTGTTCAAGAAATCCCTCGGCGATGAAAAGAAGGTTGAGGCGGCTTTCAACCGTTTCATTGAAACAGTTCAGAAAATTACAGTGGAACCGTTGCGGGGACAGGCTGCAATTGATATTTTTGCGGTTGCTCTCGGAGTCCCCCGTTCCATGAATTCCTCCTCCTGCCACGTGCTTCTCGCCACAATGCAGCGCAATATCTTCGACCGCCGCAATATCCCCGGAGTGCTTACACTCCAGACCGTCAGGGATTTCACATACAATCAATATGTCCAGACCCCCCCTCCCCTCAGCAAGATTTCCGATATTCTGACGATGATGCCGATTTATGAGGATATTTTTTATAGAATGCGCAAGAGCAAGCTTTCCAACGTCGAATCTTTCAACAGACTCAACGAAGGAGTCGCCCAGTCCGATAAATATATGAAGTATTCTTTCAAAACCAAAGTGACGGGGGATATTGACTCAATCCGCAAATTCATCAATACACTCCATGAGGCATATAAGGAAAATCAGGTATATGTCGTCACATGGGTTTCTTTGGAGTCGCATACGGATCAGGAGGTTGCACAGGCGCGTGCGCTCATTACAGGAGATAACACAGGAGGAATGCAGCAGCCACCGCCACCGAACAGGAGAAATTATCAGCCTCCGATGGAACGTCCGGAATACAGGGCTCCCCGCAGAACAAATCAGGCAGATCCGGCAGCCAGTGAAGCGCATCTGCCGCTGGAGGAGCGCTCTGATTATGGCAAGGTAATTATCGGGCTCAACAAGCAGGTGACTGCGGATATTGAGTTTGATTATTACGTTTTCACCGGCGACCGGTTGGGTAAAACAAATTAATTCATAGCATGAGGGCATAAAATTGTTGTTTCTGAAAAAACATTATGAGAAGATCCTGCTCGGGGTCCTCCTGACGATTTTTATCGGGTTGTTGGTTTTCCAGTTCCTGCTTTGGCAGCAGGGACAGCAAATCAAGATTGACGGCATCCTCGGTTTTACTCCGCCGCCGCCGAATTATACCAGTATTGACTTTGAGGCTCAGGACTCGCCGTTCAATGTTCTGGCAAACCTGACCGAGACCCCGCAGTGGCTCAAATCAGGGAAAAGAAGGGCAACTTCGCAGGATTTCACAGACTTCGTACTCCCTTATAAGATGGCTTTCTGCCCTTATTGCAAGAAAATGATTCCGGCAAGAGACTTCCCGGAAATAAATTCCGAACGGGAAGGACGCTGCTCTCTCTGCCACCATGTGCTGAAAGCTCCTCTCCGCAGCAAAGTCAATGTGATTGTAGATACTGACGGTGACGGAATCCCGGACAAAGATGAAGTCGCTCTGGGCATGAATCCAAATGACCCGAATGACGCGACAGCGGATTTCGATGACGACGGTTTCACCAACTATGAAGAATATATTGCCGGCACCAAGATCAGAGATCCGAAAAACCGTCCCTCCTATCATGAAAAGATCTCTGTGGTTGATATCAGCAGAACGGTTCTGCCGATTACAATCAAAATGATTGATTTCAAAGGCAAAGACGACAAAAACGCCGCTGAAGTGCAGATCGGCATCAGGGACAGAAGAGGACGTGAAAAAAGTCATTACCTGAAACTCGGCAAAGCGTTCAACTGCACGGCGGGGACTTTTACAATTGTTGATATCGTGCCCAAAACAGAAACAGTCACAGTAAAAGGCACGAATGCCAAAACGGAAAGAGACGCATCTTACGTCATTCTTCAGAAACGCGATTCTCAGGACAAGATCGAAGCGCATCTCAAAGCCCGTGTAACGGAGCCCAGAGAAAAGATCGTTCTGCATCTCGGTTCGCTCAAGAAGAATCAGGAAAAAGAATTTTATGCCGGCGATTCCTTTGAGCTGGGAAACAACATGACGGGTATCGACAAATATACCATTGTTGCAGCGGACCAGCAGAAAAAGACCGTTGGATTAAAGTTTGAAAAAGACGGCAAGACTTATGAGATTACTCGAAAGTCTCAGATGGCGACTTTGATAGAGCAGAAAAGAGCTGCCTCCAAAGTTCAGACACCACAGAAAAATAGATAAGAATTAATATAAGGGATTAGCTATGATGAAGGTTGCTATGGAGTTCAGCAGACAGTCCGTCCAGATTTCACTATCTGCGATTGTCATATTAACTCTTTCTTTCGCCTCTCTGGAAACTTTGGGACAAACCGGAAAAGCCTCGGCAAAAGATGTGACGCCGTCTTTAAATGACTTCAAAATGGACCCGTTTGAGTTTGAAATTCCCAACGACAATGTCATGCAGGAGGTTCAGGCACGGAATAATATTCTGGAACAGAGTGTATTTCAGCAGGTAAGAATCGGAGATAAATTCTACGCATCGAATCAGTTCGCGGATGCATTCAGCGCCTACAAACGGGCTCTCGCCATCATTGACCGCAGCAATCTCGGAAATGGTTCCTATATCACTTCCGTAAAAAATAAAATAGACAAACGGATGTTGCAGGCAAGAAAGCAATGGGCGATTTCGATTGTCAGGGATGCCAAAAAAGCTTATCTGAACGGTCTCACCAAGCAGAACTCTCCCGATGCAATCGCCGAATTCAGAAATGCGTCAAAGCTGGCAGAGTCCGCCCTGCCGATTTACTATGCGGGAAAAACAATCTCCGAAGCAAATTACGACAACAAGGCATTGCAGCGTATTTCAAAAGACGATCCGTCCTTTTATAACAGTGTCACGACTTTCAAGGAGGATTGCGACAAGATGGTGGAAGCGATCCAATTCAAGAATGAAACCTCTCTCTCCGCAGTAGACCCGGACAACAAAAGGCGCAAAGCAAACATTGATGTGCTTCTGCGTGAATCCAGGATTCTTTATAAAAATAAGAAATATGAAAAGGTCAGGGACAACATGGAAAAGATTCTTGTCCTCGACCCCTATAATCAGGATGCAATGACATTACTCAATAAGACCTATAAAAAACTCTATGATGTCGGAATGCTCCGCAGAGAAAACGACGCTTTGGAACGAATGGCGGAAGTAGAATGGAAATGGAATGAACCGATACTGCCGGAAGAAAGTTCCATTACGGAAGAAGTTCCCCGCGAAATGACGGGAAACCGGTCAACACTGTATGACAAGCTCCAGAAAATCATGATCGACAAGATTCTGTTTGAAACAACGGATATCCAGTCCATTCTTGCCCGTCTGGCTGCACTCAGCAAGGAAAATGATCCGGAAGGAGTCGGAGTCAGCATCATTCCTCCGCCGGATATCGCAGTCCGTTCCAGAAAAATCCCCTATCTCGAACTTGAAAAAGTACCTCTTATGGAAGTACTGAAATATGTCTGCGAGCTTGCCGGGCTCAAATATAAAATCGAAGACAGAGCTGTTCTGGTCGGCACGGAAGGCATTGACGACATGGAACACGGTTTCTTTCAGGTCAGGAATTCACTGATCAACAGGATTGCTGCTGAAGTCGGTCCCAAGGAGGAGAAAAAGGAAGAAAAGACCGGCGGTATTACAGATCGGATTGACACTTTCACGGATGAGGGTGCTTTCGATGAAGCGGCACAGGAAATGACATCCGTTGCTCCTGTAACATCGGAAATGCTTAAGCAGTTTTTTACAGCTCGCGGTATCTCTTTTGAAGACCCGAACTCTTCGATTGCATTTGATAACAAAACCAATAAACTGATTGTAAAAAATACGCCGGACAATCTCAGAAGAATGGATGCACTTCTCAAGGAAATCGACATTCAGACGCCGCTCGTGCTCATCGAAGCCAAGATTCTTGAGATTTCCATGAATGCCGTCGAGGAACTGGGTTTTGACTGGACGCTGACTTATCTGAATACAAACACCAATCAGAGATTCACCTTCGGCAATCTCCCCGTATCCAATCTCTACCGCCCGTCCAGTGAAGCAAACAATAAACTGATCAACAACATGAATATTCTCCCGAACTTCGGGAGCGACAATCAGTTCAATCTTTTCCTTTCTGTCCGCGCCATCGACAGAACAGACCGGGCGGAAGTCATTTCCTCACCGCGCCTTTTGACGGTATCCGGAATGGAAGCATCCCTGAATGTCGACCAGCAGCGTTACTTCCCGGACTCCTGGGATGATCCGGAAGTCACGATCATCAACGGAACATCTTACACCTACAATCCTCCGATTCCGGATTTCGAAGAGCAGGCAGTCGGAACAGTTTTCAGTGTAACACCAACTGTCAGTCCCAACAACTATACGATCATCGTCAAAATGAATACTGACATCTCAAAAATGACAGGGTGGTCAAACTACGATTACAGCATCATCATCGGCGGTCTCATGACCAGCGTAGCAGATACGTCCATCGGCAATATATCTCCCAAAATGAAGATGCCGGAATTTTCCCGTCGCGTCGTAGATACAACGGTCAAAATCTACGATGGGGAGACAGTTGTAATTGGTGGAATTCTTGAAGATACAGCAAGCAAGAAGGAAGATAAATGGCCTTTCCTCGGAGACGTTCCATTGCTGGGCAGGCTATTTACGGATTCCTATAGCAACAGCACAAAAACGAACCTTTTAATTTTCGTTACTTCGCGCCTTATGAAAGGAAACGGACTTCCGGTCAGAGACAGCCGGGCGCAGGGGTTATTCGAGTTCACCAGATAATTGAGGAATAAAATGAAGATGAAGTATATACACACAATGGAGAGCACCACAATGCCTGTAAGATTTCTTCAGTTTCTGATGGTCGCGTCGATTCTGTTGACAGCCGGCAATGCTTTTGCCCAGAAGCCTGCGGAAAAGCAGAAAAAAACAGAGGATGCAGCCGCACTTCCGGCGGCAGTGCTGAATGACAGGAAAAACGAATTCAAGAATAGAGAACTTATCCGTCTGCAGGGATCGGAAAAAGAGATCGACAGTCTGGTCGCCGAAGCGGTGAAATGTTATCAGAATAATGAATTCGATAAAGCCATCGATCTTTACCTGAATGCAAAAAAGCAGCTGGAGACGCTCTACAAAAGCAGCAATCTGCCCCGGATCAAGGCAAAAATCGATAACTGCGACCTTTCCATTTCCAAAGCATATTATTACTGGGCGCAGAAAATCTATTTCGATGCGGTGAAGTCAGCCAACGCCTCCGATTATGAAGTCGCCATCGAAAAATGCAGAAAGGCAATTGAGATCTATCCGCCCTGCAAAGAAAAAATGGAAAAAATCATTGAAAAATATGAATTGCTGAAAGAAAAAACTCTGACTCTTGACAAGATCAGAGCGAACACCAAGGAAGATCCTGCGGAAGCCAGGGAGAAAAGAGTGCTGCTGCGCCAGGGGGAAATCCTGTATAAGGAAGAACTTTGGGACAGAGCGCGTACCAAATTTGAAGAAGTCATTGCAATGGACCCCTATAACGAAGTTGCCATAGATTATGTCCGCAGGATCAACATTAAACTCCTGGAAGTGGCAAAACGCCGCACGGGAATTACCAGAAATCTTCGAAATACGGAAACGGTATGGAATGCAGTTACGCCTGTAGTGCCTCTCAATAATACACCGGCTAATGAAATTCAGGAAGCCGGAGTTGTCAAAGAAGCTTATGAAAGCCCCATCACCAAGAAGTTGAAAGAGATCATTATCGACCGTATCGACTTCGAGGATGTTTCCATTGCCACGGCGGCAAAATACCTGAAAGAGAGAAGCAAGGAAAAAGATCCGGAGAAGATCGGGGTGAATATCGTTCTGCGTGGCAAGATCAATCAGCCGATCGCGGCGGAAGGAGAAGAACCTCTTGAAGAAGAAATCACTGCAGAAGAAGGAGAAGGAACGACAGTCCAGCCGTTGACGATGATGGTTGACAACATTCCCCTGGAAGCGGCAATCAAATATATCTGCAATCAGGCAAACCTGAAATACCGTATTGAAAAATATGCCGTCGTCATTGCCTCTCCGGATGTCAAACTTGAAGATGTCGAAACAAAAATCTACCCGATTGAAAAAGATTTCATCAATCTGGGTGCAGATGAAGACATCAAGAGCAGTTTTGAAAGCAGAGGCATCTCTTTTCCTGCCGGTGCCGCGATTGTCTATGATGAATCCATCGGGCGTCTGATCGTAACGAACACACCGGAAAATCTTCAGAAGATCGAAGACATCATCAAAGAGATGAACATTGTCGATCCGCAGGTTCTGATTCAGACTAAATTTGTGGAAATCAAGCTCAACGACCTGGAAGAACTTGGATTCAAATACAATTTCTCGCGCCAGAATTCCAATGTATCAAAACTGACACAATCGGATTTGATAGCCTGGGCACCGGGAACTACTGCTGATTTCGGCAACAACAGTTACAGTTTTTACTACCCCAATACAACAACTGAAACAATCAACATCGGGGGAGGAGGTGCCAGCTCTGATTCTGGTTCTGATTCCGGAGAAAGTTCTACCGGAGGTTCTACGATTGTATTTAATAAGACTACAACTTCAAAATGGTATGATTATGGCGGAACCGTCAATAACATCAACGGTCCGGCACTTAATAACACAGACCAAACGATTTATTACACAAAGGCTCCCATTCAGGATAAATCCATCTCCTTCGGTCCGAATGACGATATCATTCGAGTTTTCAACAGCACAGGACAGCTCGACAATCCTTCTATCGTCGAGGGTTACGGCGAACTGTTCAATATGTCCTATTATAACAAATACGGATACAAGCTGGATGCCTCGATCTATGCACTGGACCAGTCCGATGCAACGGATGTGCTCTCCTGCCCCCGTGTCACAACCATGAACGGACAGCCGGCAACCATCAAAATGGTTACGGAAAAATACTATCCGACAGACTGGGAGGAAGCCGAATACACCACCATGAGCGGCGGAAGTGCGACGATTCCCGTGTTTATCGGTTCCACGGCAGAACTGGATGAGGCCACGGAGGAAGGCATCATCTTCACGGTGACACCCAATGTCAGTTCCGATAAATATACAATCAACCTGTTCATGCAGCCGCTTGTCCAGCATTTTATCGGTTGGGATGACTACAGTTATGAAGTGCCGGTGGATATTGAAATCAACGGCAACAACCAGGTTGTCAATGTCCCGAATACAATGCGAATGCCTATTTTCGAACGCCGCATGACCAAAACCAACATCGAATGCACGGATAACGGCACCATTATCATGGGGGGGGCCATTCAGGATGAAACAACGGTTCTGGATGACTCCTACCCCATTCTCGGTGATATTCCGCTGATCGGACGTCTCTTCCAGTCCAAAGGACGCGCCGGAGCCAAAAAGAATCTGATGATTTTCCTCTCCTGCCGTCTGGTCAATCCCGATGGCTCCCCGCTCCGCGAACGTGAAGACAGAGGTATTCCTCCGTTCAAGAACTGATCACCGGGTTACGGAATCCAACCAGGGCGAACAAAATTTTTTGTTCGCCTTTTTTTTATTTCACACAATATTTTTTCCATTCCTCCGTTTTTCTGGTATAAGAATGACTTCTGCAGAGTCGGCAACAAGAACTGTCCCGCAAAAAAGGAGCTGATGCAATGAAAGCGAAATATCTGATGACGGCATTACTGGCAGCGACGATGGCTGTTCCCGCACTCTATGCAGCAGAAGAATGCGATATGGAGAAACCGCCTGTCGAAAGAAAAGAGATGAAACGGCGCCCGCCCATGAGAGGCCCGCGTGATTTCCAGAGACCTTCCAGAGAAGTCATGGAAGCGGTCAAGGCATATAAAGAAAACCCGACAGAGGAAAACAAGGCAAAAGTCAAGGCTCTGCTGGAAAAGGAGTATGACGCCAGACTCAAGAAGGAAGAACAGAGAATCAGCGAAATGAAAGCCAAAAAGACAGAGAACATCGAAAAAAGACTTGAAAGAATCCTGAAAAAAGGGGAAAAGCCACCCCGCGACCGGAAGAAATAAATCAGACTTGAGGTCCGGTATTCCCGGAGAACCGCAGTTCTCTTTCCGAATCGGAAATCCTGCCCTGACCGGAACAAGGAATACAGGTTCAAGCTCCGATTATCACCCAGTCATCCGGTGTCTGCCGGCTCCCATCTCCGGCGGGCATCGGATGACTTCTTTTTATGGCGGAGACGCAAAGAACCGCGAAGCCCGGGGAGCAGTCTCCGGATAAAACCTGAAAAAAGTTCCGGTCCTTTCCGCGATTTTCTCTTGACTTTCCGAAAAAGCACATTATATTTTTTACCTTTGACAATGAACTGAAAAATTGGAAAACAAATTACATAAACGGGAGAAGGCAAGATGTCCAGACATCCGAGCTTGAAAGCAACAGGAAAAATCCGCAAGAAAAGAAACGTTCTGAAGAAATTCGAACGCATTAACCTTCTTACAGCCGATGGACGCTGGAAACAGGGTCAGAAGGTTCTCAGCGGTCTTCCGAAAACCAAGCCCCTCGACTGAAAGTCGAAACGGCTTGAGTCAGAAACGGGGCGTCTATCTCATGACAGCCCCGTTTTTTTTTCAATAAATTTCAACCTCATGGAGATAAAAAAATGGCAAAGAATACCGCCATCCAGAAGATTCTGAAGAATCACATCGTATCCGGCAGTGAAGTGCCCGGAGAACCCGTTGCAATCAAGATCGACCAGACCCTCACGCAGGATGCAACCGGAACCATGGCTTACCTCGAACTGGAAGCCATGGGAATCGACAAAGTCAAGACGGAACTCTCGGTTTCCTACGTCGATCACAATATGATGCAGAACGGACCGGAAAACCGGAACGACCATCTTTATCTCCAGAGCGTCGCAGCGGCAAAAGGCGTGATTTTTTCCCGTCCCGGCAACGGCATCTGCCATCAGGTCCATCTGGAACGTTTCGGCGTGCCCGGCAAGACTCTTCTCGGTTCCGACTCCCACACTCCCACCAACGGCGGGATCGGCATGATGGCGATCGGCGCAGGCGGACTGGATGTCGCGCTTGCAATGGCGGGACAGCCTTTCCGCATGGCATATCCGAAAATCATCGGCGTAAAGCTTACGGGGACGCTTTCCCCGTGGGTTGCGGCAAAGGACATCATCCTCAAAATGCTTGAAATCCTTACGACCAAAGGCAATGTCGGATGCATGGTCGAATATTTCGGCCCCGGCGTCAAAACCCTGACCGTTCCCCAGCGCGCCACCATCACCAATATGGGCGCGGAACTCGGCGTCACCTGTTCCGTATTCCCGTCCGACGAGATGACGAAGGAATTTCTGGAAAAACAGGGACGCGGGGAGTCCTGGGCGGAGCTCAAAGCGGATGACGATGCGGAATACGACAAGCTGGTTGAAATCGATCTCTCCTCCTTGAAGCCTCTGGCGGCGTGCCCATCCAGCCCGGACAACATCAAACCGATCGCGGAGCTCGCCGGAATTCCGGTGGGACAGGTCATCATCGGCTCCTGCACCAACAGCTCTTTCCGCGATCTTTCCATTGTGGCGGCAATGCTCCGCGGGCGCAAGATCAGCCCGGATGTAACGCTCGCAATCGCCCCCGGAAGCAGACAGGTTCTCGAGATGCTTGCCCGCAACGGCTCCCTCGCGGACATCATCGCAGCCGGAGCCCGTATTCTCGAAACCGGATGCGGTCCCTGTATCGGACAAGGGCAGAGCCCCGCGAATGATACGGTCACGCTCCGCACCTTCAACCGCAACTTCCCCGGTCGCACAGGCACAAAAGGCGATCAAGCATATCTGGTCAGCCCGGAAGTCGCGGCGGCTGCGGCGCTGACAGGCAGAATCACCGACCCGGCAACACTCGGATTCGCTTATCCGGATGTCAGGGACGCAGATAAATTCCTGATCGACGACTCCATGATGATCACACCGCCCTGCTGCGGCAGGGGCATCGAAATCATCCGTAAAAAAACCATCGGCAGCCCGCCGGTCAATCAGGCGCTGCCGGACAAAATCAACGGTACGGTCGTCATCAAAGTCGGAGACAAGACCAGCACGGACGACATCATGCCTGCCGGAGTTCACCTGAAACACCGCAGTAACATTCCGGAATACGCAAAGGTCGTTTTCGAGCGTTTCAATGAAGAGGGCAAGCCGACTTTCGCACAACGTGCAATGGCGGTCCGTGATGCCGGAGGGCACGGCATCATTGTCGGCCGTGACAGCTACGGTCAGGGTTCCTCCCGCGAACATGCGGCAATCTGCCCGATGTATCTCGGAGTCAAGGCGCTGATTGCAATGGCGGTTGAACGTATCCACGCGGCGAATCTCGTCAACTTCGGCATCGTCCCGTTCACATTCGCGGACAAAGCGGATTATGACAAGATCGAACAGGGCGATTCCCTTGTAATCGAGGGGCTCCGCGACAAACTGGCAGGAAAAGAGATGCCCATCGCGGCGATTCTTACGAAAAAAGACGGCTCAAAAGCAGAAATCAAACTCAATTATCACCTCTCCGACGAGGATATCAGGATCATTCTCGCCGGCGGCAGGCTGAATGTGAAGTAAGCCGCCTCCCCTGCCGTCACAAACGGAGCTCCCGCGATTTTTCGGGACTCCGTTTTTCTTTTTGTATGGAAAACGGAAAGGTCAAGAACGAAGAAATCAACTACCCCGCGTGCTTTGCATCGTGGTAATTTATAAAAAAAACAGGTTAATACCGCGATGCTTTGCATCGCAAAAACAGCTTCGTGCAGGACTCTCAGTCCTGCCGCAGTCCAGCTGCGTAAGCTGGTCGCCGGAGGCGAAATCCCCGATACGGCTTTGCATCGCGGCGGGATAGTTCGTTCACCATGTTCGGGACTTTGAACAGATGCCGCTGTTTCACTTGAAAAACAGAAGCGGAAAGGCTATATTGCAGAATAATCAAATAACGGAGATGAGCCGGAATAAAAGAAATTTACCTTACATAAAAATCAAATGCTTTTTCCCTGATAAATTACCACATGAAAGATGAAAAGGCACTGTCACAAAGCTGTTGCGCTTGAGGTGCATACAGTTTTGTCGTGACGTGCTGGCTGTGGTAAGCCATTCAGGGAAGGCAAATTGTATGCGCCTCTCTTTTTTGAAGCGCGGAAAGAATTGCCATGATTGTCAGAACCTGTTCCTGGTGCCGCAGAAAAATCGAATTCGAAGACTCCGAGCTGCATAAGGTCGTCTCCTGTCCTTATTGCCGCGACAATTTCCTGCTGGAAGGTGAACCGCCGCCCGCTTCCATAAGAAGCGACAATACGTTCAAATATTCTCTATTCGGTAAACTGCTTCTGATTTTGGCGACGGCGTTTCTCGTTCTGTTTCTGTTCCTGACAATACAGTCATGACAAATCCGAAATACTGCAATGCATTACTGCGCGGAGCATAAGGGAATGAATTACCCCGATGCAGAACATCGCACTGTTAAAACAATTTTTTTGAATCAAACCACAAGTCAGCACCTATGGAATTCCCCGTGTCCGGCTTTGCCGAAAGCGGCGACGGACCGGGGAAGCTTCCGCGTTCCGGGCATTACTGTTTTTCAGGCGTGACGAGCACTGTCACTTTGCCGGGTACGGAAAGATATTTCCTTATAATCCGGTTGACCTCTTTCAGAGTCAGCTTTTCCAGAGTTTCGCGTTTACGGACGGCTTCCAGATAACCTTTGCCCGTGAATTCTCCGGTGACAGCCGCAACGAGCCGCTTGTCCGGCGACTGCATGGAACTGTCCAGACGGTAGAGGATCGCGGCTTTCGCATCCGAGAATTCCTGTTCCGACAGTCCCTGTGTCGTCACCCGGCGGATTTCCTCATGAAACAATGCTTCGAGTTTTTTCGCGGATTCCGCGCTGGTTCCGGCATAGTATGCGATGCAGCCGGTGTTGATTCCCGGCATGTTGATGCAGCCGGTATAATAGGCGAGCCCGTTCCGGTTCCGGACGTTCTGAAAGAGATGCGAAGACATTGAAGAACTTGCCGTCCTCAGAATATCAAGTGCCGGGACATCGTCGGAATCGGCACAGGGACCGGGCATTCCGAGGAACATGACCGCCTGTGCCTTCTCCAGTTTCCGCACCTTGCGGACTGCCTTCTGCGGAAATGCCGGCGACGCGGGTTCTTTCAGCCCGGCGCGGCTCCATTTACAGGATGCGATGATTTTTGAAACCACGTTTTCGGCTTCTTTCTCCGTAAGGTCGCCGGAAACTCCGAAGATCGCCTTTCCTGCATTGAGGCAGAGCTTTTCATAGACTGTCCTGAGCGAATCGGCTTTCACCTTAGAAATATCCCCGATGCTCTCCTCCAGCGTATTGCCATAGGGATGCTTTGCGAAAAGCGAACTCATCAGCAGATTTTCCGCAAGACCGTCCGGCGTGTTCAATTTGACTTTGAGCTCCTCGAGAATTGCGGTGCGTTCCCGCTCGACCGCCTTTTCCGGGAACAGCGGCGCGGACAGGATATCGCAGAGGAGTCCGCACGCCAGCGGGAGCTGATCTTTCGGGCAGTTGACCGCAATGCGGATCGAAGCGGTTCCGGCAGATACCGTGAAGTCGATTGCGTGGCTGTCGAGAATTTCGTTGAGTTCCTTTTCCGTGTATTTCCGACATCCGGCAGCCAGCGCCGCCGCAATGAGCTTTGTAGTCCCGCGGATCGCTTTGCCTTCATAATAAGCGCCGCCGGGAAGCATGAGAAAAAGATCGACCAGCGGCAGAGCGGCGTCATGCAGGTAAATCATCTTCTGCCCGCCTTTCATCTTTTTCATGACGGGCTGTTCCGCCGTGACTGCCGCCGCTTTCGTTTTCCTGCCGCGGGCTTTGGAGTCAAGCGGGAGCATGTGCACCAGAGTCGCTTTCTGCGGATGAAAATACTGCTCCCCGATCCGGACAAGGTCATCCCTTGTGACGTTCTGCATTGCCGACAGATATTCGTCCGCGGCTTCAAGCCCGCCTCCGTTCAGAACCGCATTGCCGACGATCTGGGCAAGTCCCGATTCCGTGCGCATGGCGCGCAGACAGTCTGCGGTCTGCTGGGCGATCGTCCGTTCCATCTCCTGCTTCGTGGGACCGTTTTTCGTGAGTTCGCCGAGAATGCGGAACGTCTCATCGGTGAGTTTCTGCCGATTTTCCTCCAGACACGCCGCCCCGAAACCGGAGAGCCCCGAAACATTCAGAGAATACAGATAGGAGCTGATGTCGAGGGCAAGTTCTTTTTCATTTTTGAGGATTGTCGTCAGACGGGAACTGGCGCTGCCGCCGAAAATGTCGCTGAAGACTTCGATTGCGGGAATGTCAGGATGCAGGGAGGACGGGAGCTGCCATGCGCAAGCCACGCGCGTCATGGGGTCGTTGAAATGGATTATCCTTTCCCGTTTTGCCGTCACCGACGGCTCCTGCGGGAGGAAAGGTTCCGCCAGCGATCCCATGTTCCAGTCGCAGGTCCGCTGGTTCAGGAGGTCTGTAATCCGGTCGGGATCGACATCTCCGGCAATGACGTAAAAAGTTCTGCCCGGCGTATAGCGTTTCGCATGATAGGCACACATGATTTCCCGTGTGACAGACTCGATTTTTTCCTTATAGCCGATGACCGGATGCCGCATGGGATGGAGCTGATACGCTTCCGCCACGAGTCTTTCATACAGGACGCTGTCCGGTGAATCCTGATACATTGCGCATTCCCGCAGGATGACATTTTTTTCCGAGAGGAATTTTTCTGCGGGGAACAGCGGATTTCTCACCATGTCATCCACCATTTCAATTCCCTTTGCAACGTGTGCCGCGGGAAGATTGATATAGTAGACTGTATGTGTTTTTGAAGTATAAGCGTTCAGATAACCGCCGAGATGCGTCACGGTATCGGAAACCGCATTTCCGGGAAATTTCTTTGTCCCCTGAAACAGCATGTGTTCGAGGAAATGGGAGAGTCCGCACCCGAGAAATTCATCTTCATGAATGCTCCCTGTGGCGACCCACGCCTGCACGGTAACTGTCGGAGCTTCATTTTTGGGGATGACGTAAACACGCAGTCCATTGTCGAACAGAGCCGTTCGGACTTTGCCGGAAATACGGGGGAAAACCATTTTTTTCAATGTGAACCAATCCTTTTTATGCAATGATGGGCGGTTTTACGGACGGAATGTTCCGTGCATCTTCGTCGAGCTTCTGCCGCAGACATCCGGGAATGTCGGGGAAACAGTTGAAATCGGAACGGGAGTCCTCCGGGCTTGCGGAGAGCAGTTCCACCTGAATCATGTTGTAGACGATGTTGCCGATATCCCTGCCTTCGGCGATGCCCCAGTCCTCCAGGACATCCGGAGCAAGCGGACCGAACTGTTCGAGGGCGTAAGCCATTGCGCCCGCCACAAGCTCCTGCCCGGAAATATGACGGGAGCCGCGCGGATTCTTTGCGCGGTTCGTCTTATGGATGGTATAAGACACGGCGCCGCTGATAAACTCGTATGCGGACGAATGATATCGTTTGTCGTTTTCAACGATCCTGCATACAGCCTGTGTGAATTTCTCGTCCATGATTTTCACGCCTCCGGTAACAATTACATGAAACTTCTTAATATACAGCGTCATCCGTCTGCCGGCAAGTCCGTTTTCATTATATTGCTTCAGTCTCGGATGAATCTGCCGGAAAAAACAGGCGCATCGGGTTACAACTCCACGCGGATGAACGCAGTGTACGGAGGGCGGCTGTCCGATTCTTCCGCGCGGCATGAATATTTCCTGCCGTTGCACTCCACCGTAAAGGGCTTGGAAAGATCGCTGTTATCGGGCGCGGTGAAGATCGTGAATACTTTGACGTTTTCCGCCGTGACCGTAAAATGGTTGTTTCCTTCATTCCCGGCGAGAATTCTGCTTCCTTTGTGCCGGACTTTCGTCAGGTAATAACTCTGGGCGTTCAGTTCGTCGATGGTATGGGCGATGTTGGGACCGGTGAGCACGATCCTGTCGAAGTCGATTTCTCCGTCAGTTGCCTCGTTGAGTTCAAGCCATCGCGAA
>DXVA01000076.1 GCA_019408975.1 Lentisphaeria bacterium
CTCTGCTGGAGCGCGGTTTCAACGTGTTTTCCGAGAAGCCCCTGACAACGGATGTCGCGCAGGGCGAGGAGCTCGTGAAACTTGCGGAGGAGAAAAAATGCCTGCTCGGCGTCGGCTTCAAGATGCGCTATGAGCCGGTTTTCGCGGAGGCGAAAAAACTTCTGCCCGAAGTCGGAAAACTTGTTTCCATCGTCACGACAAAGGAACAGATGTTCAATCCGCGCCCCGGCGGGGAGTGGGTCACGAAAACCGGAGCGATGTATGAACTTTCCATTCATGACTTCGATCTTCTCTCATTCATTACAGGCAGGTTTCCGCAGAAGGTGCTTGCCGCGAAACTTCAGCATAAACGAGGCTGGGAAAAGGAGGATTCCTTTTCGGCGATGGTGGACTACGGCGACGGAGTGACGGCGATGCTTCAGGGAATGTACTGCGATCATACGACATTCTGTTTCCGTGATCTCACGATCACTTTCCTCGGGGAGAACGGTTATATGCGCGTGGAGCGCCCCGACCGGATCGTCATGCACACGGATGAATACCGTGTTGTCGAAGTCGGCAATGCGGAGAAGAACGCGTTCGTAATGGAACTGGAACATTTCCGGGATGCGGTTCTCGGCAGAACCGAAAATACGCTGCGCGCATCCGATGCGGTCAGGATGACCCGGTTGATTGAAGACATCCGCAGTTTTGAATAACGCATCTGCCGGCACGGGGCAGGACGGACTTTCCGGAGGGAAGACTGTCCTGCCCTGTTTTTTCAGCGGATTTCCGTTTCCCAGGAAAGAATCGAGCGATCCGCATCCAGGGCATTGCTGAAGGTTACGGTGTATTCCTCCTCCGGGTGTTCCGGGTTGAACAGCCTCGCTTCAACCAGGGAATAGAACGGCTGCCCCTCATAGAAGCTTTGAACCGCCAGACGGTGCCGTCCCGGGGGAAGCATTGCCGACAGATGGAATGTCCGGGAGTCCTCCCCGAACATCAGGCGCCCCATCCTGTTCAGAAGACGCTTTTTCCCATTGTTTTCCAGTTCATACAGGACGATTTCCGATGAATACAGGTCATAAACCAGCGATTCCTCATAAGGCGCGCCGGGAATCTTCGCCAGCCGGATCTGGAGAGAGACATTTGCCCAGCGAGGCGGATTCTCACGGAGAAATTTCTGCCGCTGAATCTCCGCCAGAATCTCTTTCCCGCGTTCCGAGAGGGGCGGATAAGGTTTCAGGTAATCTTCCAGATCCTTCTCCGAGCCTCCCGCGAAAATTCCGGCGATTCCGAAACCTTCCATTTTGAATTCTTCCTCTTTCCACGGAAACACTTTGCCGTTCAGAAGCAGAACCGCATTTCCGTCGGAGAGGAATGGCGTTCTGATGCGGACATTCTGCTCTTCCGGGGAGAAATTGGAGAGAATCAGCAGTGATTTTCCGCCGGAGACCATCAGATAGTGCCCGATGAATTCCGGGTCCCTGCCGTCAAATTGATCTCTGGCATTGAAATCATTGAAAACGGAAAGATCCTTTTCATTGCGGAAGATGCGCCAGAGCTTCCACAGCGGACGGTAAACCAGATCGTTCAATCCGGGGACGGACGGGTGATCCAGAGACGAACTCCGGAGCTGCGTTCCCAGAGTGCTGTGCGGAGACTGTCCCGCCGCCGCCAGAAACGGCACGATCGCCGGGGTGCCGTATTCGGGGAATGCGGCGGTCCACAGGGTGCCGTGCGCCGCCGAAGACATGCTGAAATACTCATGTTCCGTCCGCCCTTTCAGCAGGACTCCGCGTTCCCCTTCGCCGGAAACATAGCCGTCGGCAAAGTTCAGCCCCAGAGCGGAGAAAAGCGGTCCGGTATGGATGTAAAAGACTCCGTCCGGTCCGATCGTTTTCCGGAGTTCCCGCAACTTCATGTAGTGCCGCCGGAAGTGAATCCGCCCGTTCTGGTAACACTCATCCGGAGGCGTGATTTCATGGAACGGACCGCCGTAGTCCATGTAGAGCCCGTCGAAATTCTTTTTCAGGTAATGCCGGAACCAGCCGGCGTGGTCTTCCTCGACGGAATTTTCATTGCCGCGGATGTAAGGCGTGACGCGGATTTGAAAACGGTGGGCGGTCTCTATGAGTTCGCGGAATTCCTTTTCATCGTAAGGCACGCCGCCGTTCTGAACGTCCAGGCGCCAGTTCTCGTGCATTGCCAGCACCTGGCATCCGCATTCCGCCATGATCCGAAGGCATTCGGAGTCGGGATAATGGCGGAAGTTGTCGAAGTAATGATACAGCGCCATGGGCGGGAAATGCCGTTTGGCCGGAGCGTTGCGGATGACGAATCCCCAATGGTTGCGCCATTGCCACGGCAGATTGTGATGGCGGCAGAGCTTTTTCTGGAAGTTCCAGCGGATGACCGGGTCTCCGTCCTGCCATGTCACAGAGGATTCATTGTCTTCGGCACTGCCTGAAACGGAATTGCCGCCCTCCATGAAGAACTCGGTGTAAAGCTGCGGCGAATTGTGCTGAAGTGTCTGAAATGAGATCATCGGCATGATGCCGTTTTCAAGGATGCGCGGAAGATTCCGTTCGATGAAACGTTCCGGCGCGGCAGTCTGGATCAGCGTGCCGTCTGCTGCCTGCGGGCGGAAGAATGACGCCCATCTGAGTTTTTCCGCTTCTCCGAGCCGAAGCCGTATTTTCAATTCAAAGCGGCGGATTCCCGGCGGAGCGGTTCCGGTGGAAGCGAAGAAGCCGTCCGTAAACATGGTGCCGTCTGGATGAAGTTCATGACAGAACGAGCTCAAAAATCCGGGAATGGTCTTCTTTTCGGCATTTTCCCATTTGACCTGATGAAATTCGACCTGCTTTATTCCGTCCGACTCATCCTCGAAATATTCGCCGGCGCATGGCGTGAGAACGGTTCCGTCTTCCAGTTCCAGTTCAAAACTGTAATCGCCGGATGCCGCAAGCGTTTTTTCCGTCTGGTCCGCCTCCAGCAGTGTTATCATTTCCGGCACGCCCCCGCCGTTCTCCGGGAACGCAATTTTCAGTGCACCGTTTTTGAGTTCATACATGAGTCACCTTGTCTGGTTGATTCTGTTGCAATGTGTTTTCCTGTTATGTGAATTATATCAATGGCAAACCTTGAATACAAGACAGGGAAGGTGTATATTCCCATGAAAGTGTTGAATATTTCCGTTATTCCGAAACAAGGATTCCTATGAACTGCATGGTATATAACTGGCGGCTGTCTCCCGTCGAACCCTTTGCGTGGGAGTCACAGAGATATGCGGGGCCTGCGCAATTCCCTCTGCTGGATATGCATAAGTCCATCCATCTGGTGACGCTTTCCCGCGGAGAACTTTCCGGCAATATCGGAGGCGGCGGGTTTGCGTTCCATGCGGGAGATTTTTATCTGACGAGCCCCTGGGAAATTCATGGCGCAATATCCAGCAGAGAGGGATTCGAGCTTCTTCTGCTGACGATCAATCCCGATGTTCTTTTTTCTTCTCTGCTGTATGGCAGGGAGAGGCTGCTTGAATTTTTCCTCATGAAACCGGAGGCGCGGATGAAACTGCTTGCGCAGCGTGAGATTTCATGTTCCCACGCCGCTCTCTGCCGGACGCTGGAGCAGCTTCAGAAGAAATCCGGGCATTATGTGAAATCAAGACAATGGCTGGCGATCGAGGCTTTTTTTGTGAATCTGCTGGAGTGTCTGGACGGCTGCGGGCTTAACGCGGAACCGAAAATCGGCGCCGTTTACAATAAACTCCAGCCGGCTTTGCGGAAGCTGTTCATTTCCACGGAACAGCTGACGCTTCAGGACGCTGCGGAGGAGTGTTGTCTTTCCGTTGATTATTTCAGCCATTTATTCAAACAGTGTTTTGGCATTTCATTTGCCGTATATGAACTGAATTACCGTTTGAACCAGGCGGCGGACTGTATGCTGAAAAAGCGGTATTCCCTGAAAGAGGTCGCCCGGCTCTACGGTTTTTCGGACAAGAGCCATTTCTGCCGCAGTTTCAAAAAGCATTTCGGGATTACCCCGGGCAGATTCAGCCGAGGGAATGCCGTTTAAGTGTGGTGTGGGAGTGGGAACCGGTAAAATTCCGATCGGAAAATTGGCTGCCGATCAGGATTTCACCGGTTCACCCGGCAGATTCATATTTCTGTTTCCTGCCCGGCGTCCATCAGATAGACCATGCTTGTGATGCCGTCGAATTCTCCGGCTCTTTTCCATGTGATCTTCAATTCATTTGCGCCTTTCCGGCAAAGCCCGGATACATCGCTGGCAATATTCCACGGATCGTAAATCCGTCTGCGGCGGAATGGCGGAATTTCTCTGCCGTTCAGTTCTATTTTCGCATTGCCTGCAAATGTTTCGCTTTCCGCCACCAGAATGCAGTTCGTGTTTTCCAGCTCAAAGAGAGCGGTAAAAGACACTTTCGCCGGATAGATCGACGGTGTTTTAGGCGCACGGTCAAATATCGGGCGCGGATGCATCATTTTGGGATTGTGAAGATCAGTTCCCGTCAGTTCCCGGAGTAGAGTGTAGCGGTGTTTGCCGAGTTCTTTTTCATTGAACTTGATTTCCCAGTCCCGGAGCGCGGCGGTGATTCCCCGCAGGTCCGGGATGTAATCCCACTGCGGATGTGCCATATAATCGAAGTCCTGCTGCTTCCGTGTCTGCGGCAGAATATATTCCGGACATTCCAGCGATTTATCGCGGAGCTCCAGAATCACAGCGTCAAACGGTGCCAGAGCGAAAATACCGTCTCCGCAACGGGAATACGAATCGGTTTCCGCATCATAAAGATAAATTCCTCCCTGCGGCGGAACCGTCAGTTTGAGCTGGAAAGTTCCATACTGATCCTGATTGTTGAAGATGTAAAGGAGCTGTCCGTTTTCATTCCGGCGGTACTGCGTCATAAGCTGTGCCGCATCCGTTTTCCCGTCCATGCTTTCCAGTGCATATCCGTCACGCTCTTTCAGTGAATCCATGTCCTGCGGAAAATGAAGAATGGGGATATGGCGGGATTGCAGATTATGAACGGTCTCACTGTCGAACTCAAAAGGAAGAATCAGCGTATCATAGGTGCGTCTGCCGCAGGTGAACTTGCCGTCCTGCACTTCCGCTTTTGCAAGCGTGGCTTCATCAGTGAACTCAAACTGGATATGACGGCTCATCAGAAACTGCGTACATTCATATAATTTTTCACGAAGTTCCACGGCAAGGCCATATTCCGCCTGGAGAAGACTGCGGAACACGGATTCGGGAAACAGCACGCAGAGAGAAGTCAGGCTGCGCGATTCTCCGAGTTTGAATCCGAGGCGTGCTGCATAGGCTGCGAATTCATGGAAATGCGCATAATTCGGAGATTGGAAAAAGAACGATTTCCCGGCATCGTCCTTGCGGAATCCGTCGTAGGAATAGTGAAAACCGTGGGGGACGAGCCAGTTGACTCCGAGCGCATACAGCCAGTGCATGTTTTTCTTCATTCCGTCGAATCCGAAATTATACGGATTGCAGCCGAAACATTCGCTTTGCACCTGATGCTCGCCATTCTGTTCCGCTGCCGACGAAACCAGTTTGCCGCCGAGATTCAGCGATTTGAAAGCATGTCCGTCGGGAATGTTCGGCGTGATATGGTCGAAGCCCGGAATTCCGACATATTTCTGGAGTGCGAAAATATTCATGCCGTTTGTTGTCGCAAGCGGGTCTTCCTCGCCGATGCCGTGACCGCAGAGTTTGAGCCCGTTCGCCTTGCACCAGTCGTTGACCGGCTGGAAAAAACTCTCGATGAAAAGCTCCTGAACGGTTCGCCAGTAGGCTTCCCGGATTTTTCTCGCATGGACTGAGTTGCCTTTGAAGATGCAGTGATAAGAGTTGCCGATGGCATACTGCCGGCGTTTTTTGAATTCATCGGAAAAGCGTTCCGTCCATGCGAACCATGCACCGGTTGCGGTTTCGTCCGTGAAGATTCCGGGGATGACATTTCCGAACTTCCCGCCGAAATGCCGCTTGTATTTTTCATGCGTCAGTTCAATAAAATATCTGACGCATTCCGGGTTCAGGTTATCGGGGATGTAACGGTATTTCGAACCTTCATGCACCTGTGCCGTGACGGCATAAAGCTTCCAGTCTCCGGGCAGATCCAGTTCGATCTGGAGGTGCGGATAGAACGTTTCCGCACGATAATGCGGGTAAGTTGTTTTTCCGAAAAGATGCACATAATACGGGCTTTGCCACAGGGTCTGGAAAAAATCGCTGCGGATCATGCCGACATCATCGAAAACGTCACGTGACTCCAGCACGTTTCCATTGTCATCGGTCCGGACTGCCAGGGCTTCGAGCAGGCGTCCTTCTCCGAGATCCGCGGAAACATGTCCGTTCCGATCCGGTTCGGCTTCATGAAAAACGAGCCCCCGCGCGACGAATTCCGGGTGATCCAGAAAAACGCGCCCACCCGCCGGGCCGGAGGGAAACGGGTCTTCATCGTAAAGCCATGCTTTCATCCCGAGCCGTTCCGCCTCCTCGATGATACAGCCGATCATTTCAAACCATTCATTCGACCCGTAGGGAGTTTTGAGACCCGCGCGTGGATGCATGAAGAAGGCATGGATTCCCTGTTCGTGCATGAGTTTCACCTGCCGTTTCAGTTCCTCTTTTTCCAGCTTGTGATTGAGGAACCAGAAGGGCGCGGGGCGATAATCACTTTCCTGCAGCATATAAAATTTCACTCCATTTCCCGGATTCAGATTTTCTTTTGATCTGTGACCGGATTACATTATTTTCCAAGCGTAGATTATTCAAGCGGATAATTTTCTCAAAACAGATGTTTTTTGAAAAAAGCAACGGATTTATTGCCGCCCCAGCTGTGTTCTCCGGGGAAAAGATCCAGTTCCAGGTGTTCCCCGGCTCCTGCGGCATCGTAGATCTGTTTTACCTTGCTGAAACATGCCAGTGCGCCGTCGATCTGGAAACAGGTGTCGTAGACTCCGATGTCCACCAGAAGCGGAGCGGGAGCGATGAGCCCCTGAAGTTCCGGCAGATCTACGAGCGTGAACAGTCGGGGCGCGACCTGCATTCCGCAGTAGTTCAGGTCATTGATTCCGAACTCCTCCCATAGTGCGCTGTAGCAGATTATTTCACTTGCCATGATCCGTTCATCGCACAGCGTCATCCAGACCGCCATGGTGCCGCCGCCGGAAAGTCCCATGACGCCGATTCTGTTTTCATCGACGCAGGGCAGTCCCGATACAAAGGAGATTGCGGCCTTTCCGTGAGCGACATTGATCGAGAGCGGTGTCATGCCGAGCATGGTTGCATGCAGATAGTAGAGGTTGCACCAGTCACGCCCCCCGTTGTGAGTGAGAAAATTAGGTTTGGCTGAATCATTGCGGCTGCCGAAACCGATCCAATCGATCGCGAACGTGATGAATCCCGTTTTTGCCATCCGGTGCCCGTAGTCATAATTGAACTGCCTGACGGTCTGCTCCAGTTCCGGCGTGGAACGGTTGCCCATGACCGGTTCCTTACCGTAAGGACCGTGACCGTGACAACATAAAATGGCCGGACGCTTTGTGCCCGTTTCCATTGTTTCGGGATATGCCACGATCAATTCCGCAGAGATATATTCCGCCGTGTTGATGAGATATTTCTCTTTCCTGACGGAGTCTTCCGTCCATTCTGCTATCAGTTCCGCTTCGGGCATGACCTGTTCCGGGAATTTCCCCAGCGTCGCCAGAACTTCCGGTTTTGCCTCTTCTTTCCATTCGGTAAAATGTTTCCGTCCATCGAAGGCATAACGCGGGCGGTTGTTTTTCGCCATTTCCAGGAACATTTTCTGAGGACTTAGATTTCTGCGCATGATTGTGACTTTCCAAGATGTTGTGGTGTGGTTAAGTTTATTATTTCAGCTGGTTTTATGCCGTTCGTGCTTGAGAACAGCTCGACGGAGCACAGTTAAATTCGCGGGATTGCCTCCTGTTGGCTGATATCGGCTGGACGGTTCATCTTGATCTCTCTGAATGGTTTGGTCTGCCAGAAGTAAATACGGCATCCCAGCGGTTCAATAGTTTCCGAGACTTTGCCGGAGGGAAGTTCAAAATCCAAGGCAGTACTGATTTTGTTGGAGAGGTTGACCAGCAGCATGCCATTCTTTTTGCAGATGAAGCGAATATTTGCCGGAAAATGGAAATCCGGCTGTTTGATTGCAGGGGCGATGAGAATGTCACGCAAAGAGAGAAATTCAGAAGCAAGTGCTTTGTAATAACTCTGCATTTCCGGGCTGCTGAGCATACTTTGCAGAGGATAGGGATCAATCCATGCGTAGACCATCATAGCCTGAGAGTTATGCACATAATTGATAAAAGCCATGGCACGCAGTTCCTCATAGGTCGGCAGACGGATTCCTTCCGGATTGTAACTTTGCAGATAGGAGATCAGCGGTTTCCTTGGAAATGCCGCGGCAATATCCCGATTCCACTCATCAAGCAGCGATACCGGTTCGCTTGGTATGGGATAATGGTCATAAGAGGCAAAATCACTGCATCCGGAATAGTTTTTGAATTGTTCCCGATAACAGAGGTTTACCCATACCACATGATCGGGATCGGCTTCCTTGACTGCATGATAAGCTTTGCGCATTGTGTCTCCTGTGATCTGATAACACTCCGGTTCATCGACCAGATCCCAGCCCAGCAGGGCAGGATGGTCTTTGAGTCCTTTCACAATTTTCCGGATTGCCGAGATATTCAGGAATCCCTGATGATTGATCAGCCCCTTCCGGAACAATGCCGGCATGACATAAAGACGGTTTGCCAGCGCATAGTCCAGTTGCCGGCGATAATCGGCAATATATTTTCTTACCATTTCGTCTTCGCTCATTTTTTCAAAGCCGGACACATCGGACCAGATGTGGATTGTATTCATGCCGAACTGTTGCCGAGCAATTCTGACAACATCCGGAGAGCCGCTGAAATGACTGTAAAAAACCGGAGTGAACGGTTTGCCGTTCACCAGCCAGTTGCCTTGTTCATTGACGGCAGTTGTCCGAATTGGCTCCGGCGGCGGTGGTGACGGTAAACTCTTCAGTCTGAAAATTGTTTTTTGCTGACAGGCAAGCTGCTGGTTGCCTGATGTCAGGGAGATGTACAGGCGGTAGATGCCTTTCGGGAGTTGATTCAGATTCAGATTGAATTTCATTACTCCCGGTGAGACTGGTCTGGTGATGTTATACAGCTTGATTCCGGGATTTTGGGGATCAGCTATGGACAGATTGACCATGCGGGCTTGTTTGGCTGCGGGGAACTCGATTTCCAGGTACTCGTCGGCAGGATTGATCTTTCGCCAGTTTCCTGTATAGGGATTTTCCCGGGGAGCTTCATAGATTTGATTTTCACCGTCAACGAAAGTCGCAAGGGCGGGAAATTGCCGAACTGTCATTGGATCAGGAGCTTTCTTAATTTCTTCGATGGAGAAGTTATCCCAGTAAACTTCTCCTGCCGGGACATTTTCTCCCACTCTGGCATAAATGGACAGCGCCCTGGTTTTTGCTGAAGTTTTGAATTCCATCGTATATTTGTTCCAGGTGGAAATGTTGGGTTTTACTTTGCTCCAGTTGAAATAAATGGATTCAGCATCATCACCGATCTTATCGCATTGACGAATTCCGTAGAAAATATCTCCGGATGGAGCCGTATTTTTATTCCATACGGTGAAGCGATACCAGGTATCCGGTTTGCATTCAATGAATGGGGCCGCCAGCTGGAATACGTCCCAATTCGTTCCGTAATAGAGATGACGCACCGCCATATTTCCATCCCGGGCATTGCCTTTGACAGCAATGCATTTGCCGAAGTAGCGATTTGGCGCCTGACCAGGAACAGCTTCTTCAAAAGAGGCATTGGGGATATCAAGTCCGAACATTGCAGTGCATAGCACGGTCAGCTGATAAAATGACAGACATATTTTTTTCATGTTTTTTCCCTTGGTGTGAGGCATAAGATTTACCGGAATAACCTGAGATAATCTATATGCGTATGAGAAATCAGTGTCAGTGACTATTTTGCACTGGGATCCCAGTTTTTTTCCAGATCACTGCCGCTTGACCAGATCCCGGCAGGAGTCAGATAAGTATTCAGAAGTGTGGACGCATGTCCGTCTCCCCAGAGCATATTGATGCCGCCGCCCCGGAAACCGTTGCCTAACGCCGGCGGGATTATTTCTGTACCGTTCAAAGGAGCCGGGTGGCGGTAAGTGATGTTTTCATTCATGTCGTAATTGACTGCCGAGGTATTGCCGGTTCCGTCCATAAGCAGAAAAGTTGTCGAAGGCTTTTTTATGGCAGATATTTTGATTCCGGAAAGTTTTCCATTGTCGTTTGTAAGAAAGTTGTTGGTGACATACGATAGCCCGCCGCGGCCTGCAATTGTCTGAAGCCCGGTTTCGGCAAACATCGGTTTTTTGTCCCGGGGGCACTTGAAGACAGGAATGTTCAGTTCTTCATCAAAAGTCAGACGTGAGGTCAAAGGGACTCCAATATAAGAAGCTATGGCATGTGTATACCATGGAGTGCTGCTGGAGGCCGTATCCCAGTTGCCTCCCCGATAGGGATAGCGCCCGTCATTGTCATCCAGATACATGGTCATGCCCAGTCCCAGTTGTTTCTGATTGCTGATGCAGGAGATGGAATGTGCTTTGCCTCTGGCTTTATTGAGCGCCGGAAGCAGCATGCCCGCAAGAATTGCGATGATCGCAATTACGACGAGAAGTTCTATCAAGGTAAAAACATTCAGACATCTTCTTTTCATCGAAGACCTCCTTCTTTTGGTTTTTGTTTGCCGGATGTTTCTCCGGTCTTCTGGTTATGGGCTGCAATCATGGCAATCATGTCGTCAAGCGCTTGGGCGGCAAGACTGCCATAATGAATATCCGCGAAAATAGTATCATCCGGCAGAATCGGGGTTTCCGGTTTCTGGATTGTGCCGAGCGGCAGCATCGGACGGCATGTTTCAAAACCCCTGCGCATACAGCAGAGAGTGTGAATTTCTCTGGCGATACGCATGTCCGGGCAGAACACTCCGTCAAACGGAATTTCGGGTGCCGCAAAGACCGGCAGCATGAAGTCGAACATTCCGGTTGCCCTGCCTTTCCCGAAATAACAGCGGTTCGGTGAAAACTCCATGCCGAACTCCGGCAGGAGTTTCCGGTAGGCGGCGAACAGTTCATTCTCAAAGAAACTGTCCTGCCCTTCATCGACATAAGCCAGTCTGCGGACTCCCCGTGCCCTGAACTGTGTGAGAATCCTGCGCAGATAACTCTCCGGATTCGTGGCGATGTTCCCGCATCCGGAAAGCAGGGACGGATCATAATTTCCGATCACGATGACCGGAAGATCCAGGCGACGCACCTCTTTCATCAGGGGCAGGGTCAGCATTCCGGTGATGAAAATGCCGTCGACGCGTTCATCGCGGAGAACGGACGGAAATTCATAAACGGAACTTTCCCTGCCGGAGAGTTTCACCAGCATCAGATGATAATGGCGGCTGCTGATTTCTCCGCCAAGTGCATCAACCCAGTAGGAGTAGGCAGGGTTGGCAAACGTGGCTTCCACCATGAGAACTGCGATGTTGCGGGTTGCTCCGCCCCGTCCTTTCAGGACGAGGTCCTGAATGTTCGGATTAAGTTTGTAGTTGAGTTTCTCACAGGCGTCAAACACTTTTGTACAAGTTTCCGGGCAGAAACTGCCGCTGCCGCTGAGTATCCGCGACACCGTAGACTTGGCAACGCCTGCCTGTCTGGCAACATCTCCCATGCTTATCATCTGCTATCCCCTGTAATAATTGCGCAACTTGTTGCTTTGATAAAGAATATTTCTCATGCAACTTGTTGCTTTATATTAATTATATTCTGAAATCTCCTTTTTGTCAATACCCTTTGCGTTAAAAAAACGGATTTTTTTCAGTTCTTTGTATCCCTTTACTTTTCAAATGGCATTTGATTCTTTTTTTCACCTTTTTCGTGTTTGGAACTTGATGCTTGACGGATGCGTCTTATATTTCCATGTGATATTATAATTTCAAGAGGAGCTTTTCTATGAAAATCATTATTTTCGGAGCTGGTCAGGCCGGATACACCGCCGCCAGAAGACTGAAGCAGAATATGCCGGAGGCAGAGGTGCTGATCTTTGATCATGACACCTGCGGGCTCTACGCGAAAATGCGTCTTCCTGATTATGTCGCCGGCAAAGTCGCACGGGAAAAACTGATTCTGGCTTCCGGCGATACCATGAGATCGCAGGGATTAGAGCCTCATCTCGGTGTGAATGTCGAAAAGATCGATCCTGCGGAAAAAGAAATTTTCACTTCCGAAGGAAAGAGCTATTCCTATGATATACTGATACTTGCGAGCGGGGCAAAGGCATTTGTCCCCCCGGTGAAAGGCGTGGAGAATGTGGATGTTTTCACGCTCCGCACGATGGAGGATGCCGATCGGCTTATCGAAAGGTCGCAGACAGCAAGGAATGCACTTGTGATCGGGGGCGGCCTGCTCGGGCTCGAAGCGGCATGGGCTCTGCGGGAACGCGGACTGGATGCAACGGTCGTTGAGTTCATGGACCGGCTTCTGCCGCGCCAGCTGGACGAGGTGGAGTCTGCGGTCCTTCTGGAAAAACTCGGAGGGACGGGGCTTCATTTCCGTCTCGGTATTTCCGCCGTGAATGTGGAAAAAGGGATTGCGCCGGATTCGGTGAAAGTGACCTTTTCCGACGGTTCTTCCATGGAGACCGGGCTGCTTCTTTTCTCCGCCGGAATCCGTTCTCAGATTCATCCCGCCGCCGACTGCGGGCTCAAGGTGAACAAGGCGATCATTGTGGACCACCGGTTCCGGACTTCCCTTCCGGACATTTATGCGATCGGTGACTGTGCCGAGATTGACGGCCGCACATGGGGGCTCTGGATCGCGGCGAAGGATCAGGGTGAGGCGCTTGGAGACATCCTGAGCGGGAAGCGCGACTCTTTCGAGAGCCCGGTTTACACGCCGAGCCTGAAAATTTCAGGAGTCCAGCTCAAAGATATCTGCCGGGAAGCCGCAGAAAAGAGGCAGTAGGTTTTTTACGATGAAACGTGTATCCGGAGCCGTCCTGCTGAAATCGATGCCGGTGAAAGGAAAGAAGAAGTCCTCCGGCGGGAAGAAGTCTGTACAAAAGGCGGAAAAGCCGGAGAAGAAAATTCTCAAGACCGCAAAAAAGGCGGAAAAGAGCGGAAAAGCGTCTTTCGGCAAAAATCTGCGGTCCGGTACGGTGCCGTATCTGGTGGAGGACGACGGAACAGTCCGGGTCATGCTGGTGACACCGAGCGGAGGCGGTGCGTGGATGTTGCCGAAAGGGAACATTGAAAAGAATATGACGACGTATGAATCCGCGGCGAAAGAGGCGCTGGAGGAGGCGGGCGTCGTCGGTGCCTGCGATCCTGTGATGCTGGGGGCATACCGGTTCAAACAGTCGCAGTTCGTTCAGATTTTTCCTTTGCGGATTACACGGATTCTGGACCGGTGGGAGGAGACGGAGAAGCGGTCGCGCTTCCTGTTCAGGCTGGATAAGGCGGCGAAAGTCGTGGACAGCGATGACATCCGGTCGGTTCTGCTGAAGCTCGGGGATTATCTGGCAAAACAGTCATAGCATTGGGAGCCGTTCATGGCGATTTTGAAAGTAGAAGGTTTGACAATCGAATTTCAGATGGAAGGCAGGATTCAGCCGACCGTCACGGATGTCTCTTTTTCTCTGGAAAAAGGGGAAATCCTCGCGCTGGTCGGGGAGAGCGGGTGCGGAAAGAGCGTCTCGTGCATGGCGCTGGCGCGTCTTCTGCCGGAGCCGCCTGCGCGGATTGCCGCCGGAAAAGTGATGCTGCGGAAGCGCGACGGAGCCGTTGTGGATGTCTTGAGTCTTTCCAAAAGGGAACTGCGGAAGATTCGCGGCGGCGAGATCGCATACATTTTTCAAGAACCGTCGGTTTCGCTGAATCCGGTGTTCCGTGTCGGTGAACAGATTGCCGAAGCGGTTTCCCTGCATCGTCCCGATGTCGCCGATCCCTGGGCGGAGGCGGTCGAGCTCCTGCGCCAGGTCGGGATACCGGAACCCCGCGACCGGGTTTCGCGGTATCCGCATGAGCTTTCCGGCGGAATGCAGCAGAGAGTCATGATCGCAATGGCGATTGCGAGCCGCCCTTCGGTGCTTGTCGCGGATGAACCCACAACCGCGCTGGATGTGACGATTCAGGCGCAGATTCTGGATCTGCTTCTGGAGCTGCGCAGGCAGATGGGGATGTCGATCATCCTCGTGACCCACAACCTCGGAATTGTATCGGAAACGGCGGACAATGTCGCTGTGATGTATGCCGGGCGGATTGCGGAATATGCTCCGGTGCGTGAACTGATCGACTCTCCGGAACATCCTTATACGAAAGCGCTTCTTGCGGCTGTGCCTGTTCTCGGCAAAGAGAAGGGACGTCTGTCCACGATTCCCGGTTCGGTGCCTTCGCCGGCGAATTTTCCCGCCGGGTGCCGCTTTTCCGGACGTTGTGCCCTGTATGCGGCGGCATCCGAGGCGGAGCGGAAACGCTGCCGCGACATCGTGCCGGAATTCCGCAAGGTCGGTGCTTCGCACTATTGCGCCTGTCATCTGCTCGGGCGCGGGGAGGGGGACCGATGCTGAAACCGCAGGTACCTCTGACGAAGCAGCTTGCGCCGCTGATTATTTTTCTGGCGATCGTGATTCTCTGCACGCTGGTGATCAGCAACCGCCGCGCGGCAAAGAAACGTGCGCAGGAGACTGCGATCCTGCCGATGGAAGAACAGCAGCTCCGCATGGAGCTGAGTCCGTTCAAATACAGTGGAAACATGCTTATGGAGGGCGATTACGGCGAAAGAAGCTCGATCCCGCGTGTGGACTCGACCCTGCAGCAGGCGGCTGACTACTGTGACAACGGAGAGTTTGCCCAGGCGGAGGATGTACTGCGGACCGCTCTGGTG
>DXVA01000077.1 GCA_019408975.1 Lentisphaeria bacterium
CGAAGCATTTTTGCGATGCAGAGCATCGCACTATGAAACCAATTTTTTTAATAAACCGGCCGCAGCAGCAAAATCCTCCGCCGGGGCCATGCAATCCACTCGATACGGCAGGCGAAAATCACCTGCATCACGGCAAACAGGTTTGCCGTTCCGGAAAATTCTGCCGGCAGATCACGAAAAATCTTCCATTATTTCTTCATGAGACTTTGATAAAAATACAAAATGTGGTATTGTTTGGAATACTTTTTTGATCTCTCTCAAATCAAATCAGGACAGGAACAAATGACGAAACACATCTTCATCACAGGCGGCGTCGTATCTTCTCTGGGGAAAGGGATTACGGCTGCCTCCGTTGCCATGCTCTTGAAGCAGCGCGGTTACCGCGTGGCAATGCAGAAACTGGACCCCTATCTCAATGTGGACCCCGGAACCATGTCCCCGTACCAGCACGGCGAAGTATTCGTGACCGACGACGGAGCGGAGACCGATCTGGACCTCGGACATTACGAGCGTTTCTCCGGCATCCGCTGTTCCAAGGCGAGCAACTACACGACCGGCAGGATTTACAGCACGGTCATCTCGCGGGAACGCCACGGCGGCTACCTCGGCGGAACCGTTCAGGTCATCCCTCACATCACCAATGAGATCAAGTCGGCAATCGCCTCTCTCGATTCGCCCGACCTCGATATCGCAATCACGGAAATCGGCGGCACCGTCGGAGACATCGAATCCCTGCCGTTTCTGGAGGCGATCCGCCAGTTTCATCAGGACGCAGGCGAACACAACTCCATCTTTCTGCACCTGACGCTGGTTCCCTATATCCGCGCTGCCGGCGAACTCAAGACAAAACCATCCCAGCAGTCCGTAGGAATCCTGCGCAGCATCGGCATCATCCCCGATGTGCTGATCTGCCGCTGCGAAGTGCCCATGGAAGAAGACCATAAGAAAAAACTCGCACTCTTCTGCAATGTCAAACGGGAGATGGTGATCGAGGAACTTGACGTCAAAAACTCAATTTACGAGGTGCCGCTCGATCTTGAAAAACAGGGGATGGACAAAAGCATTCTCAAACTTCTGGATCTCCCGGAAAACAATCTTGACCTGAGCGACTGGCAGGCGATGCTCGGTGCGGTGCTCAATCCGGTAAACGGAATTGTAACGATTGCCGTCGTAGGCAAATACATCACTTTGCGCGATGCCTACAAGAGTATCTACGAGGCGCTTTCCCACGGCGGGATTCCGAACCATGTCAAGGTGAAAATTCACCCGATTGAAGCTGAAGAACTTGATACCCGGAACCCGGACGAACTGCTGCGGGGATACAACGGCATTCTGGTGCCGGGAGGATTCGGCGACCGCGGCGTCTCCGGCAAGATCAAGGCGATCCGTTATGCGCGCGAACACAATATTCCGTTCCTCGGAATCTGCCTCGGCATGCAGTGCGCTGTGATTGAATTCGCACGCAATGTCTGCGGCATGGCGGACGCGGACAGCACCGAGTTCAACTCTTCCACGGCACACCCCGTAATCGCGCTGATGGAAGAACAGAAAAATATTACAGACAAGGGCGGGACAATGCGTCTCGGCGCATATCCGTGCATCCTGGCGGCAAACTCCAAAGCGGAAGCCGCCTACGGCACGGATCATATTTCCGAGCGCCACCGCCACCGTTATGAGTTCAACAGCGATTTCCGCGCCGCACTTGAGGCAAAGGGACTGAAAATCGCGGGAACCTCTCCCGACGGATCTCTTGTGGAAATGGTCGAAATCGAATCCCATCCGTGGTTCGTCGCCTGCCAGTTCCACCCGGAATTCAAATCCACTCCGCTGGAGGCTCATCCCCTGTTCAAAGACTTTATCAAAGCCGCAATGGCGGCACGAGGCTGATTTGACACGATGATGAACAACCCAAATAATCAGGATCGATCCCTGAGCGGCTTTCTTGCTTATCTGGGCAATGAACGCAATGCATCGGAACACACGCTGGAAAGCTACAAGATGGATATCGTGCAGTTTTCCAAACTGACTCTCAATCTGGATGCCGCGGAGCAGACCGTCGACTGGGACTCGGTCAGCGTGCACGATGCGCGTTCCTTCGTCGTGGCGCTTCAAGGTGAGGATTTATCCAAAACGTCCATCGTCCGGAAGATATCCGGGCTCCGTTCCTTCTACCGGTATCTGGAACGGGAGCATATC
Organism: Lentisphaeria bacterium; assembly: GCA_019408975.1. Lineage (GTDB taxonomy): Bacteria > Verrucomicrobiota > Lentisphaeria > Victivallales > UBA1829 > UBA11452. The sequence continues at coordinate 2,197 of DXVA01000077.1, forward strand.
GTCAGTTCAAACCCGTTTGCGGGTCTGGTTTCGCCCAAAAAGCAGAAACTGCTTCCGAAATACATGACGATTGCCGAGGTCTCGCGACTGCTGGATTCCGCCGACACCTTCTGGCGCAGCGCCGTGGCGAACGGAATTGCAAAATCCGAGGAAGGCGCAAAACTTTCCGCCGCCCGCGACGGCGCGATTCTGGAGGTGATTTACTCCGGAGGGCTGCGCATCAGCGAAGCGCTCGGGTTGAATCTCGGTTCCGTGGACCTGCTCGGCGGTGTCATGAAAGTCCGCGGAAAAGGCAAGAAGGAGCGGATCTGCGGACTCGGCGGACCGGCGGAAAAAGCGTTGCGGAGGTATATCCACGTGCGCGCCCTCTGGACCAGCGACGCGCGCCGCGAAGCGCCTTTGTTCATCAATCAGGACGGCGGGCGGCTGACTCCGCGCAGTTTTCAGCGCAATTTCAAACTTTATCTCGCAGAAGCGGGACTGCCATCCGACATGACGCCGCACAAACTGCGTCATTCCTTCGCAACGCACCTTCTGGACGCCGGCGCAGACCTGCGCAGTGTTCAGGAACTTCTCGGACACGCAAATCTGAGCACCACGCAGATTTATACCCATATCAGCGCGGAACGCCTGAAAGCCGTTTACAGCAAAGCGCATCCGCGCGCATAACCCACACATCAGCAAGGAGTCGGCATGGATACTTTCCGGGATAAACTCGCATTTCTGCCAAAAGCGTTTCTTCTGTTCCTGACGGCAATTCTTCCACTGAAATTCGCCTCGACCGTCGGCGTGCCCGAAATGCCGATGATCTACTGGACGGAACCCGTCGGCATTCTCATCGGTTCCTGGTCCGTGATGCTGTTTCCCGCATTTGCGGCGTTTGCCCTGATCCTCTGCATTCTGCTGATGCCTCCGCCTGAAATGAAAAATCCGCTTCTGCGCGGATACGCCCTTCTCTGGGCGCTTCTCGCAGCGGCATCCCTGCCCGGATGGATTCATGCATCGACATGGGACTTCGCGGTGCAGAACACACTGCACTGTTTCGGGCTCGCCTGCTACGCCATGTCGCTCTGCCTCATGCTGGAGCGCGACCCGAAACGCTTTGCACGCCAGCTGTTCATCGCGATCCTCACCGGAGCGGTGTTTTCGATCTGCTCCGCGCTGAATCAATACTGGAGCGGGTTCGAGGAAACGCGTAAATTCATCGAAGAAAAGGAACGCGCCACCGGACAGCAGATCATGACCGGGCAGTTTGCATCGCGCCTGATGGAATCGCGCGTATCAGGCGATTTCGCGGTCTGCAATGTCTATGCCGGTTATCTTGCGCTGGTATTCCCGCTGATTCTTGCGGTTCTCTGCAAATTCGGCGGCAGAGTCACGCCTCCGTGGGCGGCGCGGCTGCTCCTCTGCGGCGGAGGCGGCGCATTGTATCTGTTCCTGCTCAAGGAAACAGGGAGCCGGGGCGGAATCCTTGCCCTGATCGTCGGCATTGCCTTTACAATTCTCGCGTTCCGGATTCCACGCAGAATCCGTTTCTTCTGCTATGCACTGATTCCGGTCATGCTGGCGGGCTTCGTCATCATGGTAAAAATGTGGCGCGGGTTCGCATCCATGCTGTTCCGTTTCGATTACTTCAAAGCGGCATTCGAAATGATGCTCGCACACCCGTTCTCCGGCGCCGGATGGGGCGAATTCTTCCATGAATACCTGATCTACAAGGACCTGATCAACGATGAGGCGCCGCACGGGCCGCACAACTTCATTCTTGCCGTCGGGTCACAGGCGGGGACCGGCGCATTCCTTGTTTCGGGAATCCTGCTGCTGATTCCGCTTGCCGCCGCACTCTATCTGTTTCATAAAGCATCGGTTTCCGGCGATGACGCGGACGACAGGATCATGAAGTGCGGCATGACGCTCGCCATTGTCTCATGGACATTTCACTCCATGATCGAACTGAACTATGAAACACCCGGCTCCACGGCGACCGCAATCGCCCTCGGTTCCCTGATTCTGGTTTCCAAAGGGGCGGATCAGATTTTCAGACTGCCCGTTCCGGAGACGGCGGGGAAAAAGAAGCTCTGCTCCATGTTCTTTCTGTTGATTTCCGCCGGATTGATCCTGTATCCCGCGCTGAAACTTCCGCAGGCGGTCGCAGGCGAAATGTGCTATGAACGGCTCCATTCCTCTACGGATGTACGTTTCGGGACTCCCCGCAAGGGCAATCCGCCGACATCCGACGAGGTCATGCGGATGCTTCAGGACTGCGCCCGGATCACGCCGCACTCTCCATTCCCTTATGCCGCCGCATCCAGTTATTACCTGACTCTCGGACCCCTTTATGCCAATGAAGGGCTGTCCCTGCTGGACGAGGCGATCAGGCGCGCGCCGAAACGTGCCGGTTACTATTACCGGAAATACCTGGTCCTGAAACATTTTCCCCTCCGCCGCACCGAGGCTGAACAGGCTCTGAAAAAGGCGCAGGAACTCTCCCCGAAGAACCCGGAGTACTTTGACCGGAATGAACTGCCACACCTCAGAAAGCAGGTACCGGAAAGCCAAAACAGTGACGAAAGCCCGAAACCATATGGTGCAGGCCGTTGACCTGCTGCGATCCAACTGCATAAGCCTGTTGACGGAAATGCGTGACCACAGGAGAACGCCGGGCGAAGATTTCGCGCTATGCGCGGTCAAAAGAAAATTCCGTGCCGCCCCTCCCGTAAACCTGATTACTGACGGAATACCAGAAAACCGTATGTCTGCCCCGCTGCGGCGTTCCAGGACTCCCCGGAACGGAATTCCCCTTGAAGCGGACCGGAGATCGCGCGCATCTTCGTTCCGGCTTTCTCAATACTTATAAATGTGGGTTTCATAGGGCATAAAAATTTCATTCAAAGTTCCCTTTGCATTCACCTTAATCTTTCGACCATCTTCAAATAACGCTTCAACCTGCCCCCCCGTATAAAATGGCAGGGTGAAAGTCAGGTTCTTACGATAATTATCAGTATTCACAGCAAACAGATAATATCTGTTTACCACACATTTCAAGATATAAGAAACGTTTCCTTCCAAACCTTCTATTGTTTTCATATTAACAGGCGGCACATTGATCACATTCCGGAGATACTGCAATTCCATATTGAACTTCTGAATGCTGGATTGCAATTCACCATTATCAGACATGCCAAAAGATTTTTCCAAACCATGAAAACAGTAATATGGGAAAATGGTTGCTCCCTGAGTAATACAGAGGTATATCTCCGCGCGAAGCCATTCCGGCGGTGGCAGCTGAGCTGTTTGCGGTGATGAATACGCCTGCAGAAAAGAGCGCAATGGTTTATTCCCCCCGGAACTTTTTATGATTTTATTGTTCAGAGAATGAATCAGGCTCAAGGAATGCCATGGGTAAGGATAACGGTCATAAGAAGCAAAATCGCCAGTTCCCGCATAAGTATCAAAATCTTTTTCCAGACACAGGTTTGTTATAATGGGATGTCTGGAATCAATAGCCTTGACCGCTTTATAAACACGCTTGATCTCAGCCGCAGGAATCTTCCGGGCATCAGGTTCATCACATAAACACCATGCAAATAATCCCGGATGATTCTTCAAGGCATTGACGACCTTCACAATGTTGTCAACTTGATACTTCTTCGTTTGCGTATCAAATCCCCAGGTATGGCAGGACAGAACAAGTTGTGCATACGCATTGCTTTTGAAAGTAATGTCAAGCTGTTTTTTCATTTCCTGAATATTTGCCTGAACAATCTCGTCCGGACTATTTTTGCCAAATGTACTGTCAACGAACAGAGTATGGACATTATCCCCCAACATGACAAGTCTGCGGTGAAATTCAGAGTCTCTGTCAAGATCCATATCATGCGACATGGAAACAGCAACAAATGGAGTTTCATTGACCTTTACATACCAACGTCCCCATGTAACTTGTTTAATTGGTTCCAACCTGACTGGCTCAGGCAAACTGACAATGTAAACGGTCTTGGAAATCGTTTTCAGAATATTTCCGTCGGCATTGAATACAGCAATATCGACAGCATATGTTCCCAGTGGCAGTTGTTCCAAGCCCAGCGCAATCTTTATATGAGCCCGGTCAACGGGAACAGTTTGACTTCTGAATATTTTGGTTCCATACCGTTGCTTCAGAGTGAATTTCAGTTTCTGACCGGGATGCTGTTTGAAGTCAGATGCCATAATATGAAGCTGCTGTCCCTGCGGCATTATTCCGACCCATGATGATTTCCTGCGGAAATAAAGATAATTCGGAATAAATACATTTTGAGCATTTTTGAAAAAGACAGCGCTTTCAAGCGGCTTTACTGTTAATAGAGAAGGCGCTTGAATCTTTTCAATCTTTACATCCTCCCACCACGCTTCGCCGGAAGGAACTCTGGAATCAACCAGAAAATAAATTGCCATCGAAACTGTTTTTTCCGGCGGCAGGAAATCAAATGAGCAATACGACCATTCAAAAGAATTTTTCATCGCATCATAAAATTTATAGCCGATGGTTTTTCCTTTTGCATTGATAAAACGTATTCCGAATTTCAGATCACCGGCAGGCATCGTATTGCGATTCCAGACACTGAGACGATACCATTGTCCGCTTTCGCACTTAATGTAAGGCGGAGCGGATTGCACAACATTCCATTTATTTCCGGGATCCGCATTTTGTTTCAGGCAAAAATTCCCTGTTCGTGGTCTTTCCGTTGACTTTTTCCCTCCCAGATAGTTACAGATATTCCCCTTGGGGTTCGTTTCCTCAAAACTTGGATTGGGAGCAAGATTCTCCGCCATTAAAATCATAGAAAAAAGACATAACAATACCGAAAACATCAGTGTCCTCATTATACGTTTTCCTTCTCGTTGGATGATACAGGGATTCAGGAATATTGACCGATTAAAAGAAATAACTTATTCACACCTCCTCTTTCGATACAGTCTCTGATTGATTGCCATTTGATATTTACAATGAATACAAACTAACGATAAATATGTTTTTCCAGCAGCGGACTCTTGAAAAAAGATTGGTTTTTAGCTGGTGAGACATGAGCATCCAACCATAAGATATTGGATTGATTGCTATGGCGGAAGTGAAAGGTTCCATTGGAGTTCCCGTCTATAACATGCCAGCCCCGAACAGGGTTTCCATATCCAATAACCATTCTGGCATCAGCATTTAAGACCTTGTCGGAAGGATTTTTCACTTTCCCTGCTTTTACCGGCACAGGAAAATTCTTTTTCTGCCAATTTGAAGGATAGTCATCTCCGATTCCCCAAGTATTGTAACCATAACTGACATACCTCATTTCATCCCAATTCGGATTTTTCTTAAGGACATTTCTAATGTAACTTTCTCCTCCGGAAAAGCGATACATTGAATCGCAGATCATAACAGATTGAGGCAAATATTTGTTGATATAAAAGGTATAGGACCAAGTATAACCGTTGTAAGTAGTACCTGTTGTTTTACATTGCGGATAATAACTGCCAAAATCAGATGTATATGCACCCCATGCAAGACCAGTTTGTTTCAAATTACTGATACATTTGGCTGATATTGCTTTATCCCGCGCCTTGTTCAGTGCAGGCAGAAGCATACCTGCGAGAATCGCGATGATCGCAACCACGATCAGGAGTTCGATCAAGGTGAAAATTCCCGTTTTCACCCTCAAATCCAACCATTCTCTTTTCCGGCATCCCATAAACAGACCTCCTTCATTTAATATAATTCCCGTAAATCAAAATTTCATCCGCTTTTCCATGGCAATATTCAAATTTCCATCCGCGCCGGCAATTATAGCAATATCTGCCACATGGAAATCATTTTCCTTTGATATTTTTGATGGAGACAGCTATATTGATTCCTCTTTTATTTTATTATATAACAAAAAATGAATTCTGCATGAACAAATTGTCATTATTATAGCATAATCTGTCTAAATAAAGAACGGAGGCGGGAAAATGTTCCAGAAAAACACCCACATATGCGAACTTTACAGTCGGAAGCAGTTCAGGCACACCACGCTCCCGTTGAGCATTGAAATGTTCAATTACAAATCCGCAACGGATAAATGGCACCGCCATATGGATTTCTACGAACTGGTGATCGTATGCAGCGGCAAGGCGCGGAATGAAAACAGCTGCCGGTCGGAACAGGTACATGCCGGACATGTCTACCTTCTTCCGTCCGGTTCGGTTCACCGCTATGCAAAAATCTGGAACTTCCGTCACTACAACATCCTGTTTCAACCGCAGATTCTTGATATCGGTTCGGTCAACATTGCCGCTTTACCTGGATATTCCACCCTCTTTCATTTCCAGTTTGAGGGCGGGGACCGCTGTTCTCCGCTGCTCTCCGTCGATGAAACCATTCTCCCGCAGCTGATTTCCATGATCGAAACCATCCGCAATGAAATAGCGCTGCGGTCGCCGGGCTGGCAGGAAGCTGCATATTTCGAGTTCATGCGAATGCTGGTCCATCTCCTGCGCCATTGTGTCCCGCAGGATACCGGAATCGGACAGAATGCCTTCCAGATCGGGCGTGCAATCCGGGCTATGGAGGAAAACTGCACCCAGCCGTTCACCCTGAAAAGCCTTGCAGACCTGGTTCATATGTCCCAGAGCAGTTTCCGTCATCATTTTACGGAAATCACCGGAATCCCGCCGGGAGAGTATCTGCTGAAACTCCGCCTGAAAAAAGCCCTGCTGATGCTGATGTCTCCCAACCAGATTTCCAACATCGCGGCACAATGCGGCTTTCGCGATAACAATTATTTCTCCCGCCAGTTCCGCAAACAGCTGGGCATGCCTCCCCGGAATTTCCATCGGGAATATATGTGCCACCGAATCAATGTCAGCGACATGCTGAAAAAACTCTATCCGGATCAGTAACGCCCGAAATATCCGGAATGCCTTCTGATGATCACCGTGGCATGCGTCCTTCCGAACTATTTCCGTTTTTTTACAGCCTGCCGTTTGCACTCTGCCGAAAACGCATTATTTTTCCTTGTCGACTCGAAAACAAACATAGGAGAGATTACTATGAAAAAGATCAAAAAACGCCCGATGGAGCTCGGAGTCCTTTCCAGATTCGCAGAAGATGACTCCAACCCGTTCGACGTAATCGCACGCTACGGCGTTGCCACGACTCAGCTCTGCAACTGGAACATGGCAAAATGGACAAAAGAAAATGCGAAAAAGGTAAAGCGTGACCTGAAATCAAGCGGCGTTCGCCTTGCCGCCCTTTGGACAGGTTACTCCGGAACCGTGATCTGGGACCTGATCGACGGTCCCGACACCATGGGAATTGTTCCCGAATACACACGGAAAAAACGTATCGCAGACCTCAAGGCTGGAGCGGATTTCGCCGCCCAGATCGGCGCTCCGGCAATCATCACCCACTGCGGTTTCATTCCGGAAACGCCGAAATCGCATCTTTACATGGAGGTGCTTGACGCGCTCGGAGAAATCGCTGAATACTGCCGGAAACTCGGACTTGAGTTCTGGTTTGAAACCGGTCAGGAAACGCCTGTCACGCTTCTGCGCACAATTGAGGATCTTGCCCTGCCGAACCTCGGAATCAACCTTGATACGGCAAACATCATTCTTTACGGGAAAGGCAATCCTCTCGACTCCCTCGATGTATTCGGGAAATATGTCCGCAATCTGCATGTGAAAGACGGCGTATATCCGGTTGACGGACACAAGCTCGGGCACGAAGTTGCGATCGGGAAAGGCAAAGTCGATTTCAAGAAAATCATCCCGAAACTTCATGAACTCGGCTTCAAGGGGGAACTCGTCATCGAACGTGAAATCAGCGGCGAGCAGCAGGCAAAAGATATCATGGCTTCCCTGAAATATATCGGCGGGCTTGTCGATAAACTGTAATACAGAAATCTCCGGTTCCCGAAGTGAAGGGAACCGGAGATTTTTCATAGATACGGATTGTTCTGTTTTTCAAAACCGATTGTGCTCGGATAACCGTGTCCGGGATAAATTTCCAGAGAATCGGGAAGCGTCATCAGCCTGCCGGAAATGGATTCCATCAAGGTTGCGGTGTCGCCGCCGGGGAAATCGGTGCGGCCGACCGAAGCGCGGAACAGCGTGTCGCCGGTAAACAGCGCATTGTATTCCCTGAAATAATAACAGACTCCGCCGGGGGTATGCCCGGGCGTATGGAGTATTTCAAAATCCGAAGTCTGCGGCGGCCATTCCGAGGGCGTAAGCAGATTCTTCGCCGCGGGAAGATACGGCGGAAAACAATTTGCAGGGCTGGCATACATTGCACTGTCTGCCGGGTCGATATAAAGTTCGGTGATATTCAGTTTCCTTGCAACCTCCCCCACTGCGCCGATATGGTCCGCATGGCAGTGAGTCAGAAGGATTACGGTTTTCTCACAGGAAAAAGCGGAAGCCGCCGTAACGATATCCTGCGCGTCTCCGCCGGGGTCAATGATGTAAAGAGTCCCGTTATCCGGCGACGGCACCAGATAACAGTTCACTTCAAACGCCCCGACGACAACTGTGGCAAATGGTTTTGTCTGCATAAGATCATCCTTCAAAACTTAATCATGTTCAGTATGAAAGGATACTCTACCCCATTTTCCACCGCTTGCAAAATTTTTTACGAATAAAGCGGATATTTTTTACGAAATGGAAATTACGGATTCACGTCTTTCACGGAAAATTCAATTCGCTTCGTTCCGTTGACTTCATACTTTCTCTTTTCCTTTCCGAAAGAAAACACCGCACTGCCTCTGCCCTCGGCATCGCAGGAGAAACGGCTGTCCTCATATTGAACATCTGCCAATGCCAAATCGCCGGAAAGTTCCGCCGAAACCGGTATCCTGACCAGCGAAGCGCAATATTTCTTTCCCAGAATGATCCGGCAGCGTGTTCCCTGCGGGGTTCCGACGAATTTCACCGGATATCCGGGAATCCGGCTTCCCTTCTCGTTATAGACATAGGGTATGCAAAGAGAATTCTCTCTTTTCCAGCCGAATTCCCCGCTGACACATGTCAGGATGCGTTCCCTGCCGAGCAGCCATCCACTGTGAATTTCGACAGGTGTGAAAGGATACATTTTCGTGGTGATCGTCGGGCATGCCGCCTGATTATTGTAATGATAATACAATGCGCCGTTTTTCATGGCGTTGCGGATATCCGCCATACAGTCCTCCGGCGTGACGGAGTAAGTCAGCATGTCTCCGAGCTGGATCGGCGTATAGAGATGGGAGAGGAAGATCCACCATGAATTATAGGTTTCCTCAAAGCGCGGAAATTTGAATTTCCGTTCCGACCGGGTCTCCGGTGAAAAATTGGCGATGAATCCTTTCTTCCGCCGATTGAGAACATACTCCATGACATTCATATTGAAATCCAGTTTGAGCAGAGGCACAAAACCGATTTTACGGACGACATTATGATTTTTATCCAACTCCACGGACACCTTGTCCCACATATTGTATGTCACAAATTTCCTCGTATAGGTGAACTCATCGTGATAAATCCCGTCGATGTCGAAGTTGTCGCAGAGATATTCCAGGAACGCCATGAAACGTTTCCCATAGGCATTTTCCGCCGCAGGGACAAAAAAACGGTAAGGGGGTTCCTCGACGGCTTTCCCGTTCGGAAGCGTCAGGGCACAGTCCGCGTATTTCTCCGCGTCGCCGATTTCCGTGGACCACTGATTATGAACATAAATGAAACGCTTGATGTCAGGAGTGTAAGCGCGGGCTTTTGCAAGCACGTCTCGTATGAAACCGCGCATCGGTTCCACGGGAAATTCCGTGATCGTTGAGGGAATCAGCCTGCCGCGGACTTTTTCATCCATCAGGGCGGCGCCGTGAATGCAGCTGTTCCGTTTCGCGTATTCTCCGCCGAGATGAGCCCAGTAAAGCACTCCCAGCGAGTTGAATTTCAACCCGGCGTCACGGTGAAACTTCCGCGCCTTTTCCCCGGTCCAGGTGCGGAACACATTCAGAGAAAGATGAAAACCGCCCTCAATGGGGAAATTCACGTCCCAATCGCGCCGCACCTCATTGACGAAGTCAAAATAATCCGCGGACATGACCGGATAGACCGACCATTCGACAGTCCGGCTCTCGTTCGGGGAAAGAGCAAACGTCTCCGTCCTGATTCCGGCTTTCCCCCCTTCGCAATACTGGATATTCTGGACACGGAACACATCATCCTGCGCAAGAAAAGCGATTCCCTGCCCGTTCCGGCGGTCTGCAAGAAATACACTGGGATTGCGCCCCCCGGAATTGCTGCTGTGGTTCGGTGCAGGATCTCCCGCCACATACACGGGATCGAATGCCGCGGCGGACGTTTCATAGCAGATTTTCAACCCGATCAATTGATCGCTTCTACTCGTGAAAGTATCGAAGACATCAATCCTGTTTTTTTGCCTTGCGATCCGGCGGGAGACGGAATACCGGGGTGTCTCCAGCGTCTCGCGGTCCCCCATACGGAACCATTTCCCGCCGGGAGCGGAAAAACAACTTTCCAGCGGGACGGAGAGTCTGCCGCATCGGACCAGCAGCTCGCCGTTCTTCTTTTCCAGCGTATAATCCGGAGCAGGGACATCCGTCATCCGGATGAAGTCCGGTTCTTTCACCGGCGGCGGAATCGGGCTGGGGACATCCGACTGCACAACTCTGAAATTGCGGACCGCCAGCGCAGGAACACGTTTCAGCCCCAGGCTCCTGTAATAGCCGGACAACTCGGAACCGAAACGGAGCGTCACCGTATTTTCCTTTTCTCCGGACAGCAGGTCCGTAACATCAAGAACCACACGGTATGCCTGCGGATCGGCAGGATGGAAACGTTCTTTCGCAAGTTCATAGTCGGGCGAATAAAGCGAATACCATTTCTCGCCCGCGCAAACCCGGTAGACTCCGTGATCCTTATGGCAGGAGGTCAACCCCTTGTTCAGAAGCCGGGCATGCTGCCTGGTTGCCATGGAGGAAACAGGAACACCGTTCACAAAAATCTGCCAGCACGGATTCCAGCCGCCGAGACGCGGGAAGTCAATGCGATGCTCGAATTCCACGGCAATTCTGCCCTGCTTTTCGACCGCCGGAAATGTCCAGTTCCGGTTCTGCCGCAGTCTGATGAAGGTCTCGCGGGGACTTTCCAGCAGCACTCGTTCCGATGCGGAAACGGAAAAAGCAAGAAGAAGGAGAAAAAACAGCTGTTTCATAAAAACCTTTCCGGATGTTCGGATCTTCACTTATTTGCAGTAACTGAAAAAGTTGCGGTCCACATAATACCTGGAGTCGCGGAAACGCATCAGCTCCTGCTCGTTGTTGGCGGCGACATGGCCGTCCGCAAACGCGACATTCGCTTTACTGTCATGACGGACCGCCACGTATCCGTTGAAATCCTTGAGGATGATATAGACCTGTTCCTCTTTATTTCCCTTGACGCTGTCGGAATACACAGGCCAGTCAACGGGATTTTCCACGGCGGAGAGCACAATTCCGTTCTTTGCACCGTTTTTGAAGCGATCCGCCATTCCGTATGTTTTGGAAGAATCGCCGTTCCACATCTGCGGCGGAGCGGATGGGCAGAGCAGTTCGGAAACACGGTTCATTTTCGGATTGGGAAAGTATTTTCCGTCCTTGATCACAACGGCGACCCATGTGCGTTTTCCGTCCCATGCGCACGGCAGCGCCTTGTAGTCGGCGGAATAAGACGCCGCGGAACTCATGATCCGTTTCAGGTTGTTTCTGCAAAGCTGTGCCCCGCTTTCCGCTGTCGCGCATCGCAGGGCACGAATTCCCGTGGCGCCGGCAGCCAGCAGGACAAACAGAGTGACGGCAAGTTCAACAAAGGCGTAATTTCTTCTATTCATTTTTTCATCCTTTCCATTTTATCCGTTATTTCAAAACAGGGCAATCCATTGAAAATAATATCCGGCGTCCGTATAGCCTTTGCCGTAGACACCGTTCCTGTACCTGCGGATCACATCTCTGCCGAACATGGCGGCGGCATGGCCGTCCGCAAACAGGAGATTGGACTGGCTTCCATGCCGTGCGCTGAGAGCGCCGCCCCAGTCCACGTCGATCCGGTATGCCTGTCTCTTCTCTGCATTTCTCGGAAGCGTCGGATTTTTTGAGCTGACCTGACATTGAACACTGTCCGCGTAAACCGGATATTCGCTGACCTTTTCTTTCAGCAGAGCCAGGCGCAGAGCCAGAACTCTGCCGTCACTGTATTTCTGGTCCACCCACGGATCACCGCCGTAAGAGACACTGTAATCGTCTAGAATAAAACCATGGCTGCCGGAGGAGTTGGAACCGGGACAGAGAAAGATCGCCTGCTGCCCGGCTTTCGGCTTTTTGATATATCCGCAGGAGATATAATACCATGACCAGAAGCGCCCCGCTCCGTTCTCCGTCATATAATTCGGGGGGATGAATCCCTGATAATCCTGACTGTAACTTACGGCTGTCAGATTCAGCTGTTTGAGATTGGAAAGACAGGAAACCGCACGCGCCTTCTGCCTTGCGGAGTTCAAAGCCGGGAGGAGCATCCCCGCCAGAATCGCGATGATCGCAATCACGATGAGGAGCTCTATGAGGGTGAAAATTCTTATTTTCACCCTCG
>DXVA01000078.1 GCA_019408975.1 Lentisphaeria bacterium
CCTCACAGATATCATTCAGGTTTTCCGCATTTTCCTCAATCCGCTTCAGGGCGTCGCGGATTTTTTCAAGGACGCCGCCCTCCAGGATCACTTCACGGAAATACTTCTCGTCCTCGCGGAACGCGGCAATCAGCTCCGAAGCCTCCTTGATGATGTCGATCGGCGGCAGTCCGTCGAAGACGGTGTCTGAGGGGAAAGGTTCGCCTTCCGGAGCGCCGGGATTGATATTCACGTAGGCGCCGCCGAAGACGGAGGAGTTCTGGATCAGCATTTCATACCCTTTATAGATACGGATATCCTTGCGGAGTTTCATTCTTACGATGACCGCATTGTTGCCGGGGGCGAGTTCCAGAGAATCGACCGTGCCCATTTCCACGCCGATGATCTTGACCTTGTCATTTACAGCAAGGGTGCTTGCATGGGGAAAACGCGCGGAGATGTAGAAATGCTTTCTGGTGTCGAAGAAATCCTTGCCTCGGATCACCACGGTAAAGTAAAACAGAATGCACAGGGCGCCGATGCAGAACAGCCCCGTCAGGAATTCGGGTGAGAGCAGAAGATTGCGTTTCCGGTTCATGATATTCATAATACACCAGCCTTTCGGGTATGAAATTGTGCGGAGATAAATTCTTTGACCAATGGATTTTCACTCTTCATGAAGTCGGCGGGAGTTCCGCATTCGATCATGGAGCCGTCATAAAGCATTGCAACCGTGTCGCCGATGTTCAGTGCGCTGACCAGATCGTGCGTCACGACCACGGAAGTCATGCTGTACTTGCTTTTCAACGTGTCGATCAAACCGTCGATTTTACGAGACATCACGGGGTCCAGCCCCGAAGTCGGTTCGTCATAAAGCATGATCTTCGGATTGCAGACCACCGCGCGAGCGAGTCCTGCGCGTTTCACCATGCCGCCTGAGATTTCCCCGGGCATTTTGTACTTGGAGTCTTCCAGTTCCAGGAAATCCAGCATCTCCATGACTTTTTCCCGGATCTGCTCCTCGGTATAGCTGTAACGTTCACGCAAAGGCAGAGCCACATTGTCATAAATGTTCATCCAGTTCAGCAGCGCTCCCCCCTGAAACAACATGCCGGTTCTGGAGCGCAGAGCCTCCAGTTCCCGACGGTGCATACGTTCCACGTGCATCCCGTCCACGACCACATCGCCGGAATCCGGCTGCATCAGGCCGATGATATGGGAAAGCGTAACCGATTTACCGGTGCCGGAAGGTCCGACAATGATAAAGGTTTCTCCTTCATTCACATGAAAAGAGAGTCCGTCCAGAACCCTGCGCCCTCCGAGCGTTTTGCTTACATCGTGAAACTCAATCATCAGTAAAACATCCTCGTTATGATATAGCCGACAATCAGGATGACCAGAAAACACGCGACCACCGATTTCTTCGTCGCCAGCCCCACGCCGACCGCGCCGTCTTTCGCAACCATCCCCTGATGGCAGCTGATCGCCACGATGATGATCGCGAACACCCATGCCTTGAACACGCCCACCCAGAGCTCCTTCTCGTAAAGCATGAAGCGCACATTGTCGAAATACATGGTCCAGCCGACTCCGAGCTGCGTGTAGGCGACCAGCCCGCCGCCGAGAATGCCGATCAGGTCGGTGTACATCGTCAGCACCGGACACATCACCATCATGGCGAGCAGGCGCGGCGCCACCAGAAAACGCACCGGGTTGATCGACATCACTTCCAGTGCCGCAAGCTCCTGAGAGACCTTCATCGTTCCGAGCAGTGCCGCCATGCCGGAGCCCACGCTCGCCGCGAGAATCAGCGCGGTCATGAACGGTCCCATCTCGCGGAACATTGTCTGCGCCACCAGAAATCCCACGCGCATCTCCTGTCCGTAGGCTTTCAGGATCAAGCCTGCCTGAAGCGCAAGGATCATGCCGGTGAAGAGCGCGACCACGGACGTGACGCCGAAACTTTTGATGCCGCAGAGCATCATCTGCCGGTAGACTTCCTTCCTGTTGCGCCAGAGTGTCGGAAGAAACAGAAAGGCAAGCAGGATCATCTGCACGCCGCCGCCGACGCGCACCAGATACTCAATGACCTTTTTCCCAAATACGAAAACCGGTTTATTCATTCCCGTTCACTCTGCATTTATAATTCATATCCCCGCAAGATAACACCATTACAGCGAAAAATCAAGGCAATAAAACAGCCGGCAGCGCGTAATCCCCGCCTGATTCCTGATATTGACAAGTCCGAAAAGAATATCATATTCGGATTTCCCGGCGTGAGGGCGATCCTGCGAATAGAGCGGCCCCACGGAAAAACCGCCGCCGGAAGGGGTCCGGTATCCTTTTGACATCCCCCACAAAATCTCGAACGCCACTCCTCTTTCATTCCGGTTTATCTTGAAAAGCCGCCAGAACGCCGCATAGTTCCGCTCCACAAAACCAAGTTGTTTCACGGGAACAAGATCAAATCCGCGTATTTCGGAGGTTTTGCCGTCCGTTCGTTTTGAGACAAACGGCCAGAGATGCGTATAGGCGGAAATCTCTTTCCCCTCTTTCATATCGTATACATTGCGGTTCAGATACAGCGGCAGGAAAGCACGCCAGAGAGTGCGGCGGGATGAACTTTCCGATTTCAGATTCAGTCCCATCGGCCAGAGGAAAAAGGAATAGTAAGCGTGGTCGGAAACCGCTTTTCCCCAGAACGGCCAGAAATAAAGACACGATCCACTGCCGTCGTCCAGGTCCTTCCCGTATTTGAACAGCGGCCAGAGAATGCTCAACGCCATCTGCCTGTCATGAAAGGTCTTATATGAAAACAACGGCGGCAGAACCGTCAGGTTTGTAATTCCGTTCCATGATTCATATCCGCCCAGAGGGATGGAAAGAAATGCGAAATCTTCGGGATTTTTGAGGGATTGCGCGGTATTCAGCAGCGGCCAGAGCCAGGAGATGTTTTCCCGCATTCCGTCCACGGTCCGCTTTGCATAGAACGGAAAAATACGGAATCCTTCCATCCCGGGCCCGCGTTCCACATTGAACAGCGGCCAGAGGAATCCATTGCTGAAGACATGATTCTTTTCTCCGTATTTATAAAGCGGGAACAGAATGAACTGTGTCCGCTGGTAAGAGAAGAAATTATGCATGTCTCCGTAAAACGGAAAGAAAAACCAGGAGTATTCTCCATTCTTGTGCCGTTCCAGAAACCAGAACGGGAAAAGATAACGTTCGTAAGAGTCGTTTTTTCCGTCGGACCCGAAATAGGGGAGGAGCCAGAAGTAGCTCCCGGAGCGCGTCTTGCGGTATATGGAAAGCGGCCAGGCGATATCCGAGGCAAACCGTCCGTCCGCCTTGGATTCCATGCTCCATACCGGACGGAATGCTTTCATGGAACTTCCGTCCGCTTTGCGATAGGACTCAAACAAGGGCCCGAGAATCCGCAGGTGGTTCTGCTTTCCCGTCACGGGATTCTCCGATTCATAGACCAGCAGCGGCGGCAGATTGAATGTGACGCGGGGCTTCGGCTGTTCCACCCGTTGTGGGCATGTCATCACCGGTTCCGTTGCGGCGGATGCAAAAGAAACAGTCATGAGCAATAGAAAAACAAAAGAAATCCGCATGAGTGTTTCCTCTTTCCTGATTTTGAATCAAACTGTTGTCAGGAAATATACATGCTGTTGCTGAAGTTGCAAGAAGACGGGCGTACACTCATGTGAAATTTTATCATGACCGGTTCTGCAATGCTGTCGCCGGGAACATGAAAATTGATGAACGCCAGGGAATCCGAAAGACGTATTCCCTGGATTCCTGCTGTCTTTTACATGAAACGTTCTTTTTCTTCCGCAAGAATCCGTTCCACTTCCGATTTCAACCCGTCCATGTCCGCCGGAACTTTGCCACTTTTTTTCCATTCCCGGCGGGCATCGAAGTAGCGTCTGGACAAGGCCTTGATCTTTTCACGCGTCCGGCTCCACTCATGCCTGCCGTCGATTTCCGCGAGAATGGAGTCTTTCGTCAGGAAATGATTCAGTTTTCCGAAAGCTTTGCGCACTGCTGCAAGTTCCGCAGGTTCTTTTAATTGCAGTGAGGCGATCTCTTTTGCGTGTTTCCTCTGTCGTTCCGTGATTTCGTCTTTTACCTGTCTCCATGCTGAGGGCGTTCCGGCAAACAGAAGTCTGGCATCTCCGGGAATCAGGTTTGCCGTGAAGCGTGCCGGGAGTTCATGAAGAGTGTCGAGATCATAAAGTTTTTCTCCCGGCTTCAGCTCGATATTCAGAACGGCGGATGTCTTTTGCAGAAGGTTCCTGTTTACCGCGATCAACAGAATGCCGCCGTCGTTATCCCATTGAGTGATTTCGAGGTCGGGAGAGCTTGCGGTTGCGACGCGCTCCTTCTTCATTTTTTTGCGTTCAAGAAACGACGGCATGATTGCGGTCAGGCGGAATGCAAGGTTGGAAAGAGCGTCCGTCGTCGGATTGCCGTTGCCCCAGGCGTCCACGAGTGTCGTGTCGAACTCCTCGCCTCGAATGCGTCCGTCGAGATAAGGCACGGTATCATTGTAAATGAAGAAAATGTAACCGTTTGCTCCTGCGGCAAGAGTGTGGAAGACATCGAAACGCGCTTCGGCGGGGGTCGGGTAACGCAGATATTTTTTCCCTCCGTTGCGGCCGGAAAACGCCTGCGGAATCATCCAGACCCGCTTTCCGGCGCAGAATCCAAGCGCCATTTTCAGGAGAACCGCATGTTTTTCCAGCACGGACGCCGCATTTCCGGGGGATGTCCCGGAACCCAGGCTGTAAGGGTCCAGCGTGATTACATCCATTGCGGGCCCAAGTTCCTGCGCAATTGACATCATATGCATGGCGCTGGTCAGGGGGGCTCCTTCCCCGGACAAGGTTTCGACCCGCGCTTTGTTTTTCAGATAGAGCGCTCCGTCGCCGGGTTCGTCCTGTCCATACCATGCGAGGAGATTCGGGTGCGAGGCATTTTTGCGGATTTCCTTCAGGAGAGGACTGTCCTCCGGAAGCTGATGAATTCCCGTTCCGCAGGTTGCCGTTTCCAGGAGGTAAAGATGATATTTCTCCATCAGTGCAAGACGTTCAGAGACTGTGTATCCGGAACGGTCCACGAAGTTGGAATAAGTATTGAAGCCGCGCAGACGGATGTCACGGAGATCATCCTCCATGCGCTCCTGTGTCGTCTGTCCGAAAAAGGCGGCATTTGCACTGTTGCCTGCACCTATGGTTGATATGACTCCGAAAGGAAACACTGCATTTCGCCGGAACTGACGGTATTGCGGCACACTGCGCTGTTTCAGATAGGCGTCCAGAAATTCCGTTCTCCGGTGGAACGAAGAAACCTGCGACGGATCGACTTCAACGATGCGGACATCTGCGATTCCGACCTCTTTGCCATAGCAGGCAAATTGAATCTGCGAGATGCGGTCTCCCATGATGCCGTCCGGTGTGACCCCCTCTCTGCCGAAGCGTTTATATTGTGCATCTTTCAGGAGAACTGCATTTTCCGTCCACTGCCCCGCAACGCAGTTGAAGCGTACTGCATATTCCGCCCCCTCGGATGCGTTTTTTATATTGATCTCATATTTTTTCGTTGTTTCCGCCTTGCAGCGGAACTTGAGAAGGGTAAAAGCATTGACCGTGATTTCATGCGGCAATCTGTATATCGGCGTGTTCCATCCGTTTCTCCCATCGGTTCGTGTGAATACGACGATTTCTTTTCCCGGCTCTTTTTTTCTGCTGATTCGTATGGAGGTATTATTGCCCCATGCCTCCCATTTTGCATCATTCGCCTGATGTATGATGTTTTCATTCCCGTGAACCATGGAAATGCAAATAAGAAAAACAACGGTCAGAAATCTTGTTTTCATGTTTTCTCCTCCAATTCTGCTGTATCAGTTGCGTCCGAAAATAAAATTCTTGTCTGTGTTGATCCCGAACCGCTTGTTCTGATGAACCGGTTCCACATGACCGTCGAGGAAAAGCATATTCGCGGTTTTGTTGTGGCGGAAAACCTGCGCTACGGCATTCATGCTCAAACTCGCGAAATTGCCGCCGAGAAAAAGCGCAGTATTATATTCGCTCAGGTGAACACGTCTTGAGTTGTTCTTCAGTTTTCCGAGTTTGACTCCCGTGGTTGTTCCCATCTGGTCATAACCGCCAAGGCTGGCATTCGCTCCATAGGCAATCGGGATTTCATAGCGCGTTGTTTCATTGTTCTTGCAGACTCCTCCCGCATTGGTGTCTGCATTTTTATATGGTTTGTCCGGTTTCAGATAGGCTTTGCAGTCGAAAATGTTTTTCTGAGGTGCATACGGATACAGATGCTGATACCAGTAATAATTGTTGTCGGTCCAGCCGAATACTTTTTTTGTGTTGGCTGCATCGAACATTGCCGGCGGCACGAAATCCTGATGATCTCCGGCGAACATGACGGTCGCACTGCCCAGCTGTTTGAAGTGGTTTACGCAGTCAATCGCCTGTGCTTTGACTTTTGCCGCATTCAAAGCGGGAAGCAGCATTGCCGCAAGAATCGCAATGATTGCTATTACGATAAGTAATTCTATTAATGTGAAAGAACTCTTATCTTCCCATGATTGACTGGCTGTCTCACTGTTTTTCTGCATTTTTCTGCCCTTTCATCATTTGACGGTTATGATTTCTTGTCGTGGATTCTCTGACGATCAGCCGGGATTTCACAAGGCGCATCAGCTCAAGCGACTGCGGATGCTCATGATTGTGGTCCAGCAGCTCCACCGCTGAACGGATATGCGCCTCCGCATCCGGATTGATTCCGGTTACGGACGGATTGGAAAAACGCGCCAGCTCCGTATCGCCGATCGAAGTGACGGCAACGTCCTCCGGCACTCTTACTCCATTCCGGCGCAACGCCGAAAGCGCTCCGAACATCAGTTCATCCGTCAGGCAGATCAGCCCGTTGAATGACGTTTTGCTCCATGCCCTGTCCACGGCTTCGTATGCGGCTTCCACAGGGCCGCGGTCCGGGCTTTCCGCCGTGATCGAGAGTTCCGGCGCGTAGTCCTTTCCCATGGTTCCCTGCCAGACCGCCTGCTGAAATTTCTGCAATTCCCGTGTCTCTCTTACAGACAGCAGCGCGATTCTGCGGCAGCCGATGCCCCGCAGATGCGCAATCTGGGAGTTGATGACATCCACGTCATCGCAAAGCACCGACGGAATTCCCGTATTATATGACATGGAGCTCAGGCGCACGAACAGCTCCGGACACTCCGCGAGTTCTCCGTTTCCCCCGTAGTAAGCGACGATCGTAGGCTGTCTGAAACAGATACAGCTGCGGACCACCTCCGGGTAACTCTCCCCGTCCACGTAGATTACGCGTCCCGGGCGCCCCAGCTCCTTTGTGACGGCACGGAACGTCCGCTCCAACGCCTTGTCGAACTCGGTGATCCGCTGGCGTCCCAGCAGCAGATTGATGGTTCGCTCCCGCCATGACGCCTGCAGCGGCTGGGCGAGATATGTCCCCGACCCGACCCGCTTCTCCACAATCCCGGCGAGCACAAGATCGCGGAACGCACGGCGAATCGTTGCGATATTCACCGACAGCCGTTCTGCAAAATCCCGCTCCGACGGCAGACGGTCTCCCACCTTGAAGCTGGAATGTGAAAATTCCTGCTTCAGGCGTTCAAAAACTGCATAGTGTTTTAACTGGCTCTGTTCCATCTGAATAACTTTCAAGTTTTGTGATTTATTAAAGTGTTATACATATCAGTTTGTTTTTATTATAAACACTTTGAAGAAAAAAACAAGGGGTAAAAGCAAAAAAAACAGAAAAAACCGGAATTTCATGCCATGCTGTACCGTTTTCTCCGTTTCCGACTCTGAAGGATGTGCCGGGACTGCCGCTTCTGTTTTCAGCTTTCGTGTGTAATGGCAGTGCGATGCTCTGCATCATGGCTGTTCATTTCGGCGGTACCGCCACGGTGCCGCGCGAGATGAAAGAGGTGGGGATGATGATTCGCGGCGGCGGTGTTTCCCCGCGCAGAACCAGATTCAGGTTGCTGCACAGCGAGTTGACGATTTTTTCGCTGTTCTGGCTGACGCTGCTCAGATTCAGGTCCTCGGACGTCAGCGTGTTGCCGAATCCGACCACCGAAAGATCCTGCGGCACACGGATTCCATTCTGGGCACAGTAGTTCATTACGCCTGATGCGATTGTGTCGTTGGAACAGAATACCGCCGTCGGGATTTTCGTGCCTTTGAACAGTTCCCTTGCCGCGTAATATCCCCATTCCCTGCTCGGGTAACGCATTTTCACCAGATTCTTATCATGCCGGATTCCGTGTTTCGCGAGGGCGTCGAGGAACCCGTTCAGCCGCTGTTCCCCGGTGAAATCATATTCGCTTCCGATATGTGCGATCCGGCGATGCCCGTAGCCGATCAGATGTTCCGTTGCGGAAAAGGCGCCGGAATGGTCGTCGGTCACGATTTGCGGAATAGGGACATCATCCATCGGAATATCGAAGAACAGAACGGGGATGCTCATCCGTTTATAGTGTTCGGCGCAGAGACGGTTCGGGACGGCGATCAGCGCCAGGAAGCCGGCTTTGTCGCAGTAATCCAGCAGTTCCGTCTCCTTGAACTCCGAACCTCCGGTCAGATGAACCACCGGATGCATTTTATTGGAGGAGATCATTTTTTCCACGGCGGAAAAGATTTTATAGTAAAAGATTTCATCTTCGGGGAAAATGAATCCGATCAGGTTGGAACGGCTGCGCTGAAGCGGTGCCGCCCCGGCGAAATTCCCTTTGCTGGCGATTGTATGTATGATGTTTTTCTGCGCAAGCAGGCGCAGGGATTTGCGCACCGTGATGTGGTTGCATTTGAAATGCTCCGCAAGTTTGCGCTCCGAGGGCAGGGTGTCTCCCGATTTCAGCCCCATATCCTGCATGAGCTGCTGAATCGAGCCCGCCAGTGCGATATATTTTTCCGGTTTCCCTCTGTTCATGATTTCCTATGGCGTTTCAAACAGTTCGCTGAATTTGCCGCATATCCGGCTGATCGAGCCCTGATGCGGCGCTGTTTCGCTCTGAATGCACTGAAGGCGCGGCGCCCGCTTCAGTTTTTTCTGATCCTCTCCCAGTCCATTGTGTCCTCCGGGCAGACGGTATCATGCCACTTCTCCAGCGGCATTCCGGGGGCTTCCCATGTGCCCCAGAGAGCGTGGGCGTCCATGTGAAAATCCAGAAGATATCTGATTGATTTCACTCCTTCTCCGAGAAGTCCGCTGGTCAGAACCAGATACTGCGCGCCGGCATCGGCAAATTCACGCATATGCCTTTTCTGATCTTCCCGAGATTCAATCCATGGTTAAAAGTATGTCAGTGGCTTCATTTTGTCTCCGCTCCAGTCATGTCGTATTCTGAACCAATATAACATTTCAGAGAATAAAGTCAAGAGTCCATGATAAATATACCGATATATTTCATATGGATGTTTTACATTCAAAAGTATTTTTTACCGATATAAAAAATCATATTTTTTGCCGGAATGTCCTTGATTCGGCTTTTTGATTGTTCTATATTCTTTCCCAGGACAAGTTCAACCCCAAATCAAGGAGAATGAAAATGGCGTCAATTCCGAAACAGGAGTATTTCGACAGAATCGCGAAACTTCAGGCGAACATGAAGAAAGCGGGGCTTGATGCGTGCCTTGTGCACGGCACGGAGTCCGACTTTGCCAATGTCCGCTACCTGACAGAGTACTGGCCGACATTTGAACAGGCCGGCGTCTTTGTGCCCGCGGAAGGCGAGGCGATCCTGCTGATCGGTCCCGAAAGCCTGAAATATGCACAGGGCCGCAGTGTGGTTCCGAACATCATGCAGCTGCTGGTTTACCGTGAATCCGCCGAACCGGATTATCCCGGCATCCCGCTGGCAACTTTTGCCGATGTCGCCAAAAAAGGCATGGGCAAAAAGAAATTGAAGAAACTCGGCCTGGTCGGAACCGCCGTCATGACGAAGCCCACTCTGGATGCTCTGGCTGTCCAGCTGCCGGATGTGACGCTTGTTCCCGCGGATGAAGTGTTCCGCCCGCTTCGCTGGATCAAGAGCGAGAATGAACTTGCCTGCCACCGCAAAGCTTTCAAGGTTGCGGAGAAAGCCGTTCAGGCGATGCTTGACGAAATGAAGCCCGGCATGACGGAATTCCAGGCGATCGGCATCGCACAGCGTGAAATTTATGCAAACGGCGGCGAATACGAAGGTCACAGCCTGTACTGTTTCGGCGGCGACCGCACCAGCAACGGCATCAGCCGCCCCACCGGCGCAAAACTCAGGAAAAATGAGATCATCCAGCTGAACATCGGCGCCAGAGTCGGCGGTTACAGCTCCTCCATCGGACTGCCTGTCTGGTTTGGAAAGCTCCCGAAAGAGCAGTTGGCTCTCGTCGAATTCGGACTGCGTGCCCATAAATATACTTTCGAGCTGATCAAAGCCGGAGTGGAGGCATCCAGCATTGCCAAAAAATACACCCAGTGGGGATGCGATCAGGGCTGGGGCGACTACATGCTTTACGGACCGGTCCACGGCCTCGGCATTATGGAGACGGAAAGTCCCTGGATCGAAACCACCAGCAAATACAAACTCCAGGAAAACATGACCTATCAGATCGACACGTTCTTCACCGGCAACGGTTACGGACTCCGCTGGGAACGCGGTTGCATCGTTACCAAGGACGGTTGTGAGCTGATGTCCAAGAAGTTCATGTCCATGGACTGCTGCAAGCTCGACTGATCCGTCCGGAGACGACAGTCAGGAAAATGAAAAAGCGCCGGAGTTCAGACGAATTCCGGCGCTTTTTCTGTTCGATCTCTGAAATACGGGCTCAGATGAAATGATGCGTTCGTCGGGAAATCAGTTCTTTTTGAATGTGTCTCCGCCAAAACCGCCGGTAGACTTTGCCGCAGTCTTGGCACTGGCGGCCTTGATTGCCGCTTCTTCTTTTTTCTTGCGTTCCGCTTCTTCGGCAAGATATTTTTTCATACGTGCTTTTTTCTCGGCGTCCCGCTTCTTCTTTTCGGCTGCTGCCTGCTTTTTCTGTTTATCCTTGAGAGCTTTCTTTTGTGCGGCTTCCCGTTTCTTGGCGGGAATTTCTTTTGCATATTTTGCGATTTTTTCCTTGTATTCGTCAGGGAATTCCTTGACAGGAATTACAGCCTTGCCGTTTTCATGGAAAATCAGAATTCCATTGGGAGCTGCTCCCATGATCGCAAAACTTTTATAAACTTTCCCGGATTTTGTGGTAAGGTCATCCGCCGAAACTCCCGCCGCAAAAGCCGCGACAGCCAAAATAAACAACAGTTTTTTCATATTGGCATCTCCATAATTTTTAAGATGTTATATATTAGACTTCAAACAATCTTTTTTCAAGCGGTTAAGAGGGACATTTTCCAAAAAAGATGATGGAACACCGGCGCCGGATGGAAAAACGCAAAGTCCGGAGGAAACACTGCATGAAGAAAAAGGGAAAGACAGAATCGGTTCCGGTTCTGTCTTCCCCTGAAAATCCGTTATGTTCCTGATTTTTGAACTGTCATGCAAGGGACTGCTTCAGATTTCAAATGTAAATTCGTTGGCGCGCCCTTTCTGGAGCTTGATCTGTTTCCTGATTGTGCCGGAATCCGTCTTGACTGTTACATCGTAGTCTCCGTAGAAACCGCGGAAATAGTTGTTCTTTTCACTGGAACAGGCGATTTTTCCTTCGCTGTGCCACTCTTTCCTGATCAGATGCTCCAGCGCTTTATATGCGGGTTTCGGCTGAAGATTTTCATCCAGCAGGCCGCCGAGATAGACATTCTCGTTCCACTGTGGGTGTTTGGGGTTGCAGAAGGCTGTATTGTCGATCAGGTTCCAGTAGATGATGCTCTGTGTGCCCGGATGGCTGAACCATATTTTGTAGAGCCGTTCCGCCATCTGCGCCTGAAATTCAAGGCGTCCGGCTCCCAGAGCCTCGTGCGCGGTCAGCGTGATTTCCGAAATGTTGAACGGTATCCCGAGCTTTGCATACAGGTCCATGCAGTCGTAAAGGAGCGACGGATTCAGCTTCGTTTTGCTCCATGCCTCCACCATATTTTCAGGCATACAGCCGAACAGATGATACTGAAGCCCGAGGCAGTCTACCTTTCTGCCGCTCATCATCAGATTTTTAACCAGCATGTAAATCCCCGTATAATTGCCGTGCGGATAATCGAAACACGCATAGTCGTTGTAGTTGAGCGTGCAGGATTGCGGCAGGTATTTCATTGCAATGTCGAAGGCATATTCCACATGTCCCGGCGGAAGCTGCGGATTCTTCGGATCGAAATAAACCGCTTCGTTGACCACATCCCAGTTGCGGATGCGGTCGCCGTAACGCCGTGCGATCTCTCTGACACGCTGTTCCCAGCGCAGTTTCAGCGCGGCATCGTCCGCCGCGAGCCATTCGGGAATGAATGCATGCCACATGAGCGGATGTCCTTTCGGAGTCATTCCATACCTGTCGCAGAATTCAAGGCATTCATCGGTGTTCGGGCGGCGGTAGACATACGGCGAGTTTTTGTCGAAACGCGGTTTGCCGTCCTGCGGTTCCAGGTCGGACCAGTAGAACGGTATGACGGCGAGATTGAAGATGTTGGAAAACATGGCGTCATGCGCCGCATTCTTCTCCGCCTCACTGAACTGGTTGATCATGAATCCGTTGCAACCGAATTCAAACTGATGCCTTGTCTGTTTGAGTTCGATTTCCGCATTCCTGATTTCTTTACCGTCCTTGCCGCGCAGAGTGAATTTTGCAGTTCCCTTGCGGTGAAGTTCGATTCCATGTTTGATTCTGGCTTCGATTTCCGGGTTTTCCTCCAGCAGGTTCTTGCTCAATCCCTTGATGATTTCATTCATTTCCGACCTCATTTTTGATTTTTTTAAGAAGAAATTGTTTACGTTAACAATTTTCTAATATAAGCTCTGGAAGGCATTAGTCAACAGGGATTCCCGCAAAAAAGCAGATTTTTTTTTGAATCATGGATCGGCACTGCTCCATATCGCCGGAAATGCCGGGGTTGTTCCTGAAGACGGGGAACCGGCATCAGCTTTGCCGCATATCCGTCCATTGAACTTGAGGCAGGTGTCTTCCTTCAGCACTTTTTCTGAAAAATCTGACTATACTTTTGAATTTGAAATGTCATTATCCGATTTTCCGCCGTCATTTTCAGCTATTGTCATTTTTATGAAATGTTATATAATTATAAGCAGATGAATCAGATATGGACATGAAAATGAATCGGGAAAAGTCAGGAAAATACTCTGAACGCGATGTTGCGGCATCCATCGAAAAAGAGATTGTCGGGAACGGAATGGTTCCCGGAATCCGGCTTTCCTCAGCCTCGCAGATCGCAAAACAGTACGCGGTTTCCCTGAAGACAGCAGATCGTGCGCTGTGCCGTCTTGCCGCAAAAGGACTGATCAGCCGTGTACGCGGCAGCGGCAGTTTTGTGCGGGCGAACCGGTCGGCAGCGGAAAGGCTTCGTGTCGCGTTTGTGCACTGGCTCTGCCCTGACGGCATCCCCGAACTTAATTATGCCGCTTTTACTGTGTTCATAGAACAGGTCTGCCGCTTGCTGGAAGATCATGGATTTGCCTATGAACTCTTCGTGGAAAAACGGCCGCCTCATGCCCTGAAAATTCAGGCTTCCCTGCTGAAACATGATGTGATTATTGCGCCTGCGGGAATGCTTGAGGTTGCCGAGGATTTCCTCCTGCATGTGAAACAGCAGGTGATCCTGTATGCGGATGACGTTGTAAATCATGGTCCCTGGAATCAGGTGGTATATGACTACCGTCCGGCTTTTCTGACGGCGCTGAAATACTGCCTGGAGAAGAAATTCCGCAAATTTTTTCTGGCAGGATATGATTCTGTGACGCATCGCCGGCGTCTGGACGCCTTGCTTGAGATCGGCAGGAAACTGGAAATACCCGATTCCGCGTTTCATATTTATTATCCTGAAAACGGCATCATTTCCTCGGCGATGCTGGCAGGTACGAAGTGTGCCCGCTACTATCTGGAACGGAAACTGACGGATCACGTAATCATTTCTCCCAGCGATTTCATCACATACGGCATGATCGACGTTTTTTCTTCTGCGGGACTGTCCTGCGGAAAAGATTTTCAGCTGATCAGTTACGACAATCTGGAGGGGCGTCTTGACAGCGATCGTTTCAAGCTGAACCTGAATGCGATCACTCACCCGATGGCTGCCCATGCGGAGGCGATCATTGCCATGCTGGAGAACCTGACCCGGAATCAATCCCGGAACTACTTCCAGACTTATTTTACTCCGGCAACGGAATTCATCATAAGAAATATCATTTAACAGGAGGCAGCTATGAGAGAAACTCAAGTGAAAGAACATCTGAACGGAGAACAGAATTACAGGGAACGGGGCAGGGCCCCCGGTTGCCAAGGACGGGCATTTCATGAAAACAATCGTCTTTTGCGGTTAGGCACCGGCTTCTTCATTCGATTGTTGAATTGTTCGCTTGTTCAAATGTTCAAATGTTTCCCTGTTCCTTCTTACTTCAAAATTCCTTGTTCCTCTGTTCTTACTTCCATGAGGAAAAGCTGCAAAATTGATATTTCATTCCGTCAGCAGGGCAGGGCAGAACGTCGTCATTCCCCTGATCTTACTTCTCCATTTCCCGTTCCATTGTTGAATTGTTCTAATGTTCGATTGTTCGATTGTTTTCCCACTCCTTCTTACTTCAAGGGCGCCTCTATTTATTTGAGGGACAAAAATTGAGTTGCAACAGGAAAAGAAT
>DXVA01000079.1 GCA_019408975.1 Lentisphaeria bacterium
CCATGTGCCGGTTCATGTCAGATACAAATCTTCCAGTCCGAAGCGGACGATACAGTAATCCTCATTCCACGGCAGCGGCTGATGCCCCAGGTAGTCCTCATGACGGAAGAAGCTGTATGGGCCGACGCCGAAACTTTCCCCCTCCGCCAGATGATGCGGCCCAAGCAGATTCCGCAGACTGCCGGCAAGCTCGATTTCCAGCAGATTGTCTTTCTTTTTCAGAAGTCCGGCGGGAACGGCGACACGGTAAGGGCGCCATAACATGGTTCCCAGTTCCCTGCCGTTCAAACGGATTCCGGCGGCATTGGCGAAAAGTTCGCTGCAATTCAAAAACGAATAATCGGTTCTGTCGAGATCGAAACGTTGTGCCAGAAGCACCCTCCCGGCAAAGAAACAGAGACCGTCACGCTGGAGATTGCCGCCGGAAACAGCGGCAACAGGTTCCGTAATGGCAAACGGCCCCGAAATGCGTTCGGCATTTCTCGGCAAAGGCTCGACAATTCCCCGGTTCCTTATTGCGAAATCACCGGCAATATAAATTGATTCCAGCTCCATGTCAAACGTGATCTTGTTGCCCTCCGACTCGCAGCAGCGTCCGCGGCGAAGCATTTCATATACTTCGGGGTCCTGCTCGAAATGAGTCTCCAGGCGAATCCGGTTTTCCCCTTTCCGGCACGGCGGAAGCGGGATCGTCTTGAACGCATGATCGAATAACGTTCCATCCGTTTTCGCATCAACAGGAGAATCGTTCAGGAAGATCCGGTACTGTTCCGGATTCTCAATCACAAGATGAAGCGGACGGGCAGTATTGAACGCCGGATCAATTTCAAATGCGAAGTCCAGCCTCACTTCCGCAGGACGCTCCAGTTTCAGGAGCTCCGGCATCAGGCTGATCGTCTCGATCTTTTCCGCCAGCAGCTCACCGTCCGCGTAACAGCGGCAGGTATCCAGAGTCAGCGTATTCGGAGTCAGAAGCCTTAAATCAAAAGCCGCGTCAAGCATCTTTTTCTGCGGGGGTTCTCCACCCTGCGGGCGGACAGCCACCAGCAGATCGCCCCCCGGCTCGAAACGGTGCTGCAACGCTGCGGCGCAAACAGGAAACGGCAGAAACTCCCCGCTCGCGGCATCGTAACGGGAAACCGCACGTCCTTTGAATTCCATCCGGACCTGCGCGCTCTCGCTGTCACTCTGATTGACCAGATAAAACAGCTCCGCAGGGGCTCCCTCCCAATTTTGGAAATACCGCTTTGTGCAGACGATCTCCTTTGCCTCGCCGTCGATTCTGCAAATCGAATATTCTCCGCGCAGATGCTCCGCCAGTTCCGCTTCGGAAGCGAACCAGCGGCATTTTTCCAGCAGCAGCGCGGTTTCCGGCTCCTCTTCTCCATCCACGGTAAACGGATGTCCCAGAGAGTCGCGGACCCCGAGCAGGGTTCCGCCGTTCACGCAGAAGTCAAGCAGAAGCGTCTTCTCCTTCAATGAGATATTGCTCAACTGCGGCAGGATCACAACCCGGTATTTCTGCTTCCCGATCACAAAATCCCTGCCGTTCACACTGCCATACTGCCCGATCAGAGTCTCATCGCCGTAATGACAGTTGATCTGCCGCATTTCAAGCTCGCGGGTCAGCGCGGCAAAGGCGTCGGAATACCGGTTCAGAGCGCCGTTGTCCCCGTCATTATACTCAATCCATGCGGTGGACTGCCCGTGAAGCACGAGAACAGGGCACTCCACCTCTCCGTCTGCAAGGAGCCGCCCGATCCGCGAAACATAATCGTTATAGTGATGATACTCATTCCACCAGGGCTGATGCAGGAAAAGCGAAGCCGGATAATCCCGCTTGCGCAACCCTCGCAGAGAATATCCCTCCAGATGCTGGCAGAGGAAATTCACGCCGCGCACCATCTGAAGCTGATAGAGCCATTTCAGGTCTTGAAAACTCACATTCCAGCCGCAGCAGGCGAAAGTCTCCACAAGCAGACGCTTTTTCCCGGTCTGCGCCGCAGCGGAAAGGAGCTGGATCAGGGCGACCGCGCTCGGGGTTCTGCGCCCCAGCCAGTCAACTCCCGGAATATGGTAATACTGATACTGCGGCATGACCGCCCCGTTGGAAGTCAGCTGGCTGTGGTAGGTCTCCTCAAGCACATGATGCCCCGTCAGGAGTACGCCGTTGGCATCGCACCAGTCATGAACCGGCTTCAGAAAATGATCCATGAAAAGACGGGTCACGAGTCCCCAGTAGCGCACTCGCACGCCTCGGTATCCGGGAACTTCCGCAAACAGTCCGGGCAGTTCCGCAAAGAGATCCCGCCCGTATGCCTTTTCATATTCGCCGGGCAGAGTCAGCGACCACGGAATCCCGTCACGGGAAATCTGCGGCTCATCGGTGAAAAAACCTTTCACGCTGCGCCAGAGTTCCGACGGCAGAGTATCCCTGTAAACCTGATAAACCTGTTTGATGAACTCCGCCGTAACCGATGCATCCAGCGTATCCACATAATACGGATTGACGTCATAATAGAAACTCATCTCTCCAACCCGGCAGATCGGATTATGAGGTGCCTCGCCCTTCGTCATGCGCAGATACTTCTGCCGGTATTTCTCCCCGAGCCCGTTCACTCCGCCGCTGCCGAAACCGCTCGGCCATCCGTTTTCGTCATAAAGCCACGGCTCCATGCCCAGCTTCACCGCCTCCTCAATACACGCCTTGACAGCTTCAAACCATTCATCGGAAAAATATTGCGTGCGCAATCCGGAGCGTGCATGCATGAAAAAACCGCCGATACCGGCAGCGTGCATTTCCCTGATCTGACGGCGAAGTTCGGGAATATCCAGACGGTCATTCCAACTCCAGAAAGGAACCGGCCGGAAGTCAGCCGGAGGATTTTTATAACTCATTTTCTTTAGCCTCTGCTGGTTAAAAATTCTGCACCCTTACAAATACCGCCGAACTTCCTTTATGCAAGCGCAATGCAGGCGAAAATGGAAATTTTTTCATATCCGCCGGCAAATTGCTCCCGGAATGACTGCCGGAATACGCGGAAAGGCGGAATGGAACCTTCCATCTTTTTCGCGGTCAAACGGAACGGCGGAGGCTGTATGGCATCTTTTCCTCCTGCGCGGAACGGCAATCCCCCCTGCTGCGTCCCGTGTTCCGGAGAACAGTGCGGACAGCCTCCGTTTTATCAAAAAAATTAATGATGCGATGCTCTGCATCGCAAAAATGGCTTCGTGCAGGACTCACAGTCCTGCCGCGGTTCAGCTGCGTAAGCTGGTCGCCGCAGGCGAAATCCCCGATACCCCGCGTACTCTGCACCGGGGCAATTCATTTATATAAAACACTTTGAAACAGTTATTTTCTATTTTTTTGTAATATACTATTGACAATGCCGCCCTTTTCCATTATAATTAAGAAGAACAAAACAGGAAACAATTTAGATCACTTTGAAGAACGAGCTGTTATGTCCGACAACAGACTACTGACATCAAAACTGACGGGATACATCGAAGCCATGATTGCCGGAGGCAATTTCGCCGAGGGGGAACGCCTGCCGCCCCTGCGCAGACTTGCGGATCAATTTCATCTGACGCTCAGCACCGCACGCAGAAGTCTGCAGGAGCTCTGCGAACGGGATATCCTTGAATTCCGCCACGGTTCCGGCACCTATGTCAAACCCCGCAGGAAATTGCCCAACGCCTCTTATAATATTTCCGTCATTCTTTTTGAAAAGAATTTCCGGTCCAGTTACTGCTCCTACGCCATGCAGGGGTTCCAGTGCATGGCGGCGGAATACGGCTGGCAGCTCCATCTTTCCTTTCATTCCTACGGACAATTGAAACAGAATTACGATGAATCCGTTTTCCAGAACCGCGATGCGCTGGTCTTTCTCGGCTGCTACGACACTTATGACCTGAGTTATCTGCCGAAACATCTGCCGTGCGTAGGGCTTGAAATGCACAATTCACTGAACGGGCAGTTTTCCACCGTTACACTGGACCCGTTCGATGCGGCAGTCACTGCGGCAGAACATTTCCGCAGCCTCGGCATCCGTCATGTCAAAATCATTTCCGCCGACACGCCGGTGCATCAGATCCGAGCCGGACTCTTCCGGCAGGAATGGGGAAAGGACCATGAAGTTATCGATTTACAGGACTTTTCAGAATGCAGTCTTGCCGTAAACTGCGGCTATCTGTTCGTCAGCGGCACACATCATGAAGCCTACGCGCAGGAGTATTTCCGGAAGCACAAGAAGTATCTCGCGGAAAACCCGGCGGTACTGAGCATCGACGGCAAAAGCCTGATCGCTCCCGACTTCCAGCCCGCCAACACCATCGCCATCGACTGGCCGGCAGCAGGCGAAGCCGCGGCGGAGGAGTGCCAGCGCCGCCTGAAATCCTGTGGCAACAATGCCCGCCGAATCTATCTCACGCCTAAATTATACCTTTATCATAAAAATGGAGAAGAAAAATGAAAATCGAACATCGCATCCCAATCAACGGCGGCAGGAAGCAGACGGCATATTTCACACTGATAGAACTCCTGATCGTAATAGCGATCATCGCGATTCTTGCAGCAATGCTGCTGCCGGCTTTGAGTCGTGCAAAAAGTATGGCGTATCGAACATCCTGTTCCAATAATTTGAAGTCACTGGGACTGTACATGAATATGTATGCGGATGCATCGAATGATTTTCTGCCAGCCGCATTGAATTCCGATTTTTCCTATATCTGGCCGTGGAAGTTATACACCATTGTCGGCGGAAAAGTTTCTCCGGGAATCCTGATCTGCCCGACACAGCCGGAAAGTCTGGAACAGCTGAAGCTGAAATTGATGTCCAGCACCCTTCAGGCGATTGGGGACTACGGCCCGCTGAAAGATTTCTGCAATGTTTCCTACGGAATGAATGACAATATGCTGTTTACAAGCTACAAACGGGTTGCCATTAAAAAGGCTTCTGAAAAGATCAGCAACTGTGACACAATGTATTCTTATCCGCGGAACCCGCTGCGAGGATATTACCGGGTAATGACCGGTTTCATGCAGGGCGGGGAAAGCGGCAACGTCGGGAACAGCCACGGCAACAAACCGGGTGTTCTGTGGCATGACGGGCATGTTAGCAATGAACCCTTCAACAGGATTTGCGTTGACAGTACAACATCTCCGGGTTATACAATCAAGAAGTATTGGAATTTTGATTAAAAAGCAGTCTTTGAAAAAACTACAGTGGAGATGAAAATGAAGACATTGTTTTGTGTGGGAGTTCTGCTTTTCGGCTGGTGCGCATTGAAAGCGGCACCGGAAGGCATCAATCTCCTGAAGGAACCGCTCGAAATCCGGAATAAGCAGACGACTACTCTCAAGGATGGCGTTTACACGATTGAAAATCCGGATGGGAAAAACCAAAGTCACATCGTACAGGTCATTGAGCTGAATCAGGAAAAGGTGTTGCCTCTGACATTCGGCGCAGAGGGAAAAAATGAGAGTTACAAAGGCCCGTTTTCAGGATATTACGGTGTCCGGCTTGATCTTGTTTATACGGATGGGACGAAGCAGGAGTGGGTTAATACGGGGTGTTTCGTGAACACTGTGGAATGGAAAAAGGCGGAGCGCACTTATATCCCCCTGAAACCGGTGAAAACGGCGACGTTTTATTTGCAGTTCATACATAATAAAGGCAAAGTTCATTTCCGGAATCCGGTGCTGATACAGGGAAAGGTCCCGGCAGAGGTTCAAGTTAAGGTGCAAGCACGTCCTACTGTGGAAAGCGCCATCGCGCGTTTCGGAAAACTGAAGATTGGAAAACGCGATCTGCATATTGATACTTTTCTTATCAGAAATAAAGTTCCCGAGGCGTGGATCGTCATTCCGGATACTGCCGTTTACCGTGCTCTTGCGGCAGAAATCAACAGAGAATTGAAGTCAAAATATGGTGCGGAACTGCCCGTCGCATCAGAGAAAACATTACGGAATGCACGCAGTCTCGATAGGAATTACATTGTCATCGGCAATCGTGACCGCAATGAAACGACCGCCAATCTTTACAATCTGCATTATACCCTGCTGGATGCCAGATATCCGGGAAAAGGAGGCAGTGAACTACGAAGTCTTCATGATCCTTTCGGAGACGGGCACAACATCATTATTGCAGGAGGCAGCGATGAGGCGGATGATCGTGCCGCTGTTGAAAAATTGCTCCGGGCGATCCGGAACGCCCCACAGGGAAAAAACCTGAAACTCGGATTTCTTTCCGATGTTACGCTTGCCCCCGGCTACAAGATCGCGCGAGATGTTAAAGATATTTCGCTGTGGGAAGAATCGTCCGGTTATGGCAATCAGGGATACTTCGGCTGGAATTCCCTTTCCAAGAATCTGGCGATGCTTTATATCACAAACGATAAATACTATGCCGATGAATTTCTGCGTCTGGCATTTCCCAAAGACCGCACCACCGTCGATGAACTGGTGAAACGGGACGGAGAATCTTATATGGATGATCCATGGAAACCGTTGAGTTCCGTCTATCATTACCGGGGAGTGATGGTACCCCTCTACTGGGATCTTGTCGAAGAGAATCCCGTCTGGAGCGATACGGACCGCAAAAGAGTGGTCGAAGGGCTTTACCTGCGCCTGGTGGATTCCCTGACAAAAAATGATTATACCAATATCTACCGCAATTATAACAAACCCGGTTATCACAATCTTGACCGCCATATGACATGGGAACTTGTCGGAGGCTATGCCATTGCCCGCTATCTGAATAAACATTACCCTTCATGCGACAGCAAAGAAACGTTGCGTCTTGTCCATAATGCACTGGACGGTGCCTTTGAAAAGGTGATGTACGGAACGGTTACGCGATTCTGGCTCCAGACTCAGATTGAACCCTTTTTCTTCTATGCAGTTCTGGAAGGAGGGTTGCAGAACATCAGCCACCCGGTTCTCCGGAAATACGCTGAAGGCTGGCTGGTTCTGCCAGATTGTTCCGGAAAGCGGGATGGCAGGATGATCTATGACAGAATGATGACCTTCACCTCATTATTTATGATGTATCAGTATGGGTATCTTGTTCAGGACGATGCTTTTACGGATCTGGCAAATCAGATTCCCATTCCTCCGAAGAATTTCTATCTCGGACAGTCTTTTTATCCGGTGAAATCCTATGGACGGAATTTCTTCCGCGATACAGCGGGCAAATGGAGTCTGATGCGTCCGGATCCCCTGGCTGTAAAACCGCAGCCATCCTTCTTTCCGCCAGAGGAAGTTGTCAGTGCCATGAGTTACCGGGAAACGAACAATGATACCGGAAATTTTCTGCTGCTGGATACAAGTTACGGACTGGGTTTGCGCGAAATACCGCGCTCTTTTTCCATCTTCAACCTTAGAATTGACGGTGTCCCGCTTCTTCGCGGACATGGCAACACGATCCGTTTTTATGCTGACGGATGTGGCAAGGGGAGTCCCTGCTATTACGCTCATATTACTTCATATGGTGTTCAAGGGCCGTTTGTATATGCCGATGCAGAAATGAAAGGTGTGGATGGTTTCGACTGGCGGAGAACCGTTATTATGCGGAAAGATGGTTATCTTCTGCTTCTTGATGAAGTTGTTCCGGTCAGTGATCTGAAATACGGAGAAGTTTTCAATGATTTTCTCGGCACGTGGAATAGGACGGCATGGGCACAGGCTTCGACGGGAGAATTTATCCTGAAGACAACCGGGAGAAATCCTCAGAAAGAATATGTGCTCGGAACCTCGGTTCCAGCAGAACAGATCGTGGAAAATACTCCATGGGACAGTTATCATGCAGGCACTGAAACCGTACGTTTTCTTCAGGAATACAAAGAATTGAAAAAAGGGCAGAAAATCCGTTTCCTTACAATATTGCGTCCGGGAGCCCCCACGGCCACGCCTTCTACTGCCCAGGATGGAGATTTTGCCGCACTTCTTTTGCCGGGACCTGCCTCTCTGGAGTTTCAGGATGACGGTTTCACGTTCCTTTCCGGTGATGGAACTTTATGCAGGAAAGGCGGAAACTGGACGTTCAACTCATCCATTCCGAGTGTGGATCAGGAACGAATTGAAAAACTTCTGGCATCCCGGAAAAATCCACAGAAAGCGAATGATGCCGGAACATCTGCTCCGGCTCCGCTTTGGCAGAAGCAGCTTGGCGGCAGTGTCCAGCAGATTGTTCCATTTCATTCCGGCAGTCAGGAATACATTGCCGCAGTCAGAGGCAATACATTGTTTCTTTTGAATGGAGAAGGAAAACTGCTGAAGAAACAGGTGTTTGGCGATGAGATCGGTGCTGTCGTATGGCAGGCTTCTGAGAAACGTCTTCTAGTCGGCTGCAAAGACGAAAAGGTGACGGCTGTTGACCTGACAGGAAAGAAAATATGGGATTTCACTTCGGAAATGGCACCGGAAGTGCTGAAAGTCGGACCTTACTGGCATAAATCAGCTCTGCCTGGAATTCGCTCAATCCGTATTGCGGAACTGGTCCCCGGAAAAGAACAGATTTTCATAGGCAGTGCAGGGACTCTGGAAGTACTGGATCAAAACGGTAAATTTGAAAAACGGCTGTATATCCAGTATGGGCCAGTAGACAATATGGCAGTTCTGCCTGCTGAGGACGGAAATGCCGCTTCTCTGCTTCTGATCCGTTCTACTGGCGGCTGGCCGCTTGTTCATTCTGTTTCGCCTGACCTCAAGGTGAAAAACATTGGTATGACTTTAGATGCCTCCAGTACGGACATGGGCACATTCGGCTTTTCCAGTGTCGGCAAGACAATTCTTTTCCCTGTCCGCTTTACAGAGGGGGGACCGCTGCGCCTGGTTGGTGATTTCAGCGGCGCCCATAACAGAGTCATGGTGTGGGACCGCAACGGAAAGGCTCTTACCGATGCCAACCTGGGAATTGACAAAGCCGGGAGTGCCGTTGCTCCTTATGGTTCTGTCTGTGCGGAACAGCGCCATATCAAATTTATCGGCGTGGATGATTTTGATGGAGACGGTGCGAAGGAAATTGCTGCTGTTACACGTCGTAAACGCATTTTCTTCTGGAATCCTGAAATGAAGCTGAAGCAGATGGTGGTTTTACCTGGAATTCCATTGACAGGAGCTGTTTCCCGAGGTAAAGTGTTCATCGGCTTTGAAGATGGGCGGATCTATTCTGCGGATGGAAACGGTATTCTTTCTCTGAACGGATGTTTGAACGGAGCTGTGAAAGTGCTCGTCATTGCCGGAGATCGTATTCTGGCGGGTTCCGCAAAAGGTGAATTTGCCGTATTTAGAATTCAATAAATTATGACAGGAGTCGGATGAATGGAGAATAAAATTGAAGTCGGGAATCATGCACGGATGCTTGACGGCATGTCCGGTGTTCCGTTTCCTTGTCCGGGTGAACCCGGCTGGAAGGCAAAACGAATTGTTGTCAGCCTGCTCGGACTCCGGGCACCGGACCGGACTGATCTTGAAGGAGAGACCGCTCTGGAATATATGAAGGCATATTGGCAGAAGGAATTCGATCAGGTGCTTGCCAATAAGCCTGATCTGATTGTCATGCCTGAAGCCAGTGACCGTTTCCCGGGACTGCCGCCTGATAAACTGCGTGAGTGGTACCGGTACCGTGGTGACAAAATGCGTGATTTTTTCGCTGATATCGCAAGAAAAAATCATTGTTACATCGCATATGCCGGTACACGTCTCCTGCCGGACGGCAGCTGCCGCAATTCAATTCAACTGCTTGACCGTGAGGGCGGCATCGCCGGAATCTACAATAAGAACCATCCGGTTCCGGCAGAAACGTTTTGCATGGGGATTCTCTGCGGCAAGAAGGCACCCGTATTCGAAACGGACTTTGGACGGGTGGCAATGGTGATCTGTTTTGATCTCAATTTCCATGAACTGCTGGAAAAATATGCGGTACAGCGTCCGGATTTGATTATTTTCAGTTCACTTTACCACGGCGGGATCATGCAGAAATATTGGGCATACCACTGCCGGAGTTACTTTGTCGCGGCATTCCCCGATGAATGCACCGTGGTCAACCCGCTCGGCGAAACGATTGCCCGTTCCAGCAATTATTCAAAACTCCTGACAGCTGCGGTCAATCTTGACAATATCGTTGTCCATCTGGATGAAAATATGGAGAAATTAAGTTCGTTGAAGAAAAAGTACGGGCGCGGTATCACGATTCAGGATCCCGGTTTCCTTGGGGCGGTTCTTGTTACGAGTGAACTGCCGGACATTTCCGCAAAAGAGATGATTGCAGAGTTCGAAATTGAAACCTGGGATGAATATTATGCCCGTTGTCTGGCTCATCGCCATACTACGGGAAATATGGAGTGTTGAGGATTTAATCAGATAATGGAAGGGTGCGTTGTAACAAAACATACTTTACGCTGCGCGGTAGTCGGCGCGGGACGGATTGCGTGGGGATTTCATCTGCCGCAAATCTGTATGAGGGAGGGATTCGAGCTTGCCGCCGTTGCGGACCCGGACAGGCAGCGTCTTGAGGAGGTGAAGCACGCCTTTCATCCGGCGGCTGTTTTCACGGACCTGGAAACCATGCTCAAAGAGGCGCGTCCGGATCTGACCGTGATCGCTTCCCCGACGATTTTCCACAAGGAACAGGCGCTCCTCGCATTCCGCTACGGAAGCGATGTGTTCTGCGACAAACCTGTCGGGCTCAATCTGAAAGAGGCTTCCGCAATGTACGGTGAGGCGAAGCGGCTCGGGCGCAAACTGATGGCGTATCAGCCTCACCGCATCAACAGCGAGGGGCTTACGGCACGCGCGATCCTGCAATCCGGCAAACTCGGCAGAATTTATCTGATCGAACGCCATATCAGCAATTATGTAAGGCGCAACGACTGGCAGGCTTTTTCCGGCAACGGCGGAGGAATGCTCCTGAACTACGGTTCGCATTACATCGACCAGCTGCTCTATCTGACGCATGATACAACTGCCCGCGTCAAATGCGAACTCCGGCGCGTAATCACCTGCGGCGACGCCGACGATCTCGTGAAAGCCATGATTACGACAAAACACGGCATTCTGCTGGAACTCGATATCAATCAGGCAACGGCGTATCCGCTTCCCGAATGGCGGATTTGCGGCACTCGCGGCTCTGCGGTTTACAGCGACAGGCAATGGAGCCTCCGCTATTACGAACCGGACGCCCTTCCGCCGATTCGCGCGAATCATGCCCTTGCCGCCGCAGGACGGCGCTATCCGTCGGAACAGATCGAGTGGAAAGAGGAGAGTATCCCCTGCATGCCGTCGGAACCGGGCAGGTATTACGACTGCTGCCGCGATTATTTTGCAGGAGACAGTGTCCCGCTTGTCCTGCCGGAGGAAACTCTGGAAGTAGTTCGGACCATTGAACTCTGCCGCCGCGATGCGGAAAGGCAGGAATTTCCCTCCTCCGTCACGGAACGTGTGCTTCAGGCGACATAAAGAAACGCGGGGGAAATCCGCCCGCTTTTCCCCACGCGTTTTTCATTTGTGAAAAATCAAACAAATCAGGCGCAATGAAATCAATCATCGCCGGTTCCGCTTCCGGCGGGACAAAATGAATTCCTGAAAAATATTTATGGTTTCATTTCACTCATTACAGCTTGAAAAAAAACGATATCATGCTATTGTTAATCAATTCACACTTTCAGATTTTTTCCGCGGATGGGCCGCGAACGGGATCTGGAAAAAATAATACTGAATGCAGATATGAAACTTCCATCACTGAAAATAAGAAATCTTGAAAGCCGATATCCCGTGATTCAGGCGGGAATGGGCGTACGCATCGGAATGGCCGAACTGGCATCGGCTGTCATCAAAAACGGCGGATACGGAACGATTGCCAGTGTCGGAATCGGCGACGTCGAACGCGGCAAGATCAGATTCGTGGAGGAGTGCAATGAAAACTTTGCGCTCGAAATCCGCAAAGCGAGAGAACTGGCGGAAGGCGGAAAACCTCTCGGCGTCAATGTCATGGTCGCTCTTTCCAATTATGAGGAAATCGTCCGTACCGCGGTGGCGGAAGGAGTGGATTACATCATTTCCGGCGCCGGGCTCCCACTGCCCCTTCCCGAATATGTCGGAGATGCCGACGTCGCCCTGATCCCGGTGATCTCCAGCGGGCGCGCATTTGAAGTCGTGGTGAAAACATGGCTCCGCAAATACAACCGCAAACCGGATGCTGTCATCATCGAAGGCCCGAAATGCGGCGGTCATCTGGGATTCACGCTTGATATGATCGAACATCCTGAAACCTGCTCCATGGACAAGCTGCTCGTGGAAGTCAAAGAAGTCGCGGGCCGCTACGGACTTGACATCCCGTTTATTGCCGCCGAGGAAGTCGCATGCCGCGAAGATATTGAAAAATTCCTGAAAATGGGATTCGACGGCGTCCAGATCGGCACCTATTTCATCACGACGGAGGAAGCGGGCATTGCACGGGAAAGCAAACAGGTTTTCGTCGATGCAAAACCGGAAGACGTTGTCGTGATCAAGAGCCCCGTCGGACTGCCGGTCCGTGTGCTCAACACTCCGCTTGTCCAGCGCGTTCTCAGCGGCAATCGGGAAAGGTTCACCTGTCCCTACCGCTGCCTGCGTTCCTGCAATCCGGCAAAATCGCTCTTCTGCATTGCGCGCGCCCTCCTTGCGACGTGGCGCGGCGATACGGAAAACGGCCTTTACATGACCGGCTGCAATATCGGGGCAACCACAAGGATTTTCCCTGTCAAAGAGTTCTTCGATACTCTGGAAGGTGAATAAATCACCTGAAACGATTTCCCAGGGCAGGATTTAACTCCTGCCTTTTTTGTTTCTCTCTCCATGATCGGCTGTTTGTTTTTATATACTGAATATTTTATTAAACTTTTTCTGATTCAGGAATTGTTTTTCCCGCCATATCCCTGTATAGTTGCTGCAACTACAGTATGAAACAGCGAAAAGGATGAATCCATGAGTTTCCTGAATAATGGAATAACCGGGCACAGGGGGGATCTCCAGCATCATGCGGAAAATACGCTGGAAGGGTTTCAGGCGGCAATAGAGCTCGGCGTCGACTGGCTCGAAACAGACCTGCGCGTGACAAAAGACAACATCATCGTACTCAGCCATGATGAGCATACGGGAGGCTATGCGGAAAAGAAGCTGTTTATTCATGAAACCGAATTCAGCGAACTGCGCAGGCTGAACACATCAGCCATGTTCAATATGTCTCACCCGGAACTGCCGGAAAGAAATACACGGATTCCAACACTTGCGGAAGCCATGGAACTCGTCAAAGGGCAGACGAAAACGCGTCTCTCCCTTCAGCCCAAAGTGGATTGCATCGAAACCGCCGCCCATCTGATCAGGGAAATGAAATTCCAGCCCTGGACAGGATTCAATGACGGCAATTTTGAATTCATGCAGCGAGCCGGAAAAGAAATTCCGGAAGCGGTCATCTTCTATGATATTTATGAAACAAAACAGTTGGGACAACGTATTGCAGAAGCTCTCGCAAACAAGTTTCATTCATTGGTCGCCAATGAAGGATATCTTTCCAGGTCTGATATTTTCCGGATTCAGGAAGCCGGTCTCGTCCCTGGCGTCTGGACAGTAAACAACCCGGGGGAAATGGATCGTTTTCTTGCACTCGGAGTCAGGCGCTTTTATACTGATTTTCCGGAGATTCTGCTAAAAAAGGCAAAACTGTCTTCTTAACTGCTCATTTGAAAAAGCGTATTCTCAATGCGTCATCAGCATATCTTCCGAAATCCGGTGGAGCGGGGCTTCGCCGTTCCGCATCCGGTGGAAATCAGCAATCATATAATCCGCCATACGGACCACCTCGTCATGAAAAGAACCGGCAATGTGCCCGGACAACCGGACATTCGGCAGGCGGTAGAGTTCCGAATCGGCTCTCAGCGGTTCGGTCGCCGCGACATCAAGCAGAGCGGTCAGGTCGGGACGCTTTTTCAATGCCGCAATCATCCCTGTTTCATCGACCTGCGCACCGCGCCCCGTATTGATGAACACCGCCCCTTCCCGCATCGACAGAAAATGATCTTCACGGATCACATTCTGATTGTCGATGCGGTTCGGCAGGTGGTTGCTGACTACAAATGCTTTGCGGAACACTTCCTCCATGGAAACCGTCCGCCGCTCCGGGCGCGAAGCCATTACGATCACATGCAGCTCAAAATTGGTTAACAGCTCCTGAAGTTTCTGCGAAATTGCTCCCGCGCCGAGCAATGCCACGGTATCGCCGTAACATCCGGGGCCGATGTTCTCCCGGAAATGCTCAGGGGAACGGTATCCCTGGCTGTTTCTGAAATACCCTTTCATCGCCAGCAGTATCTGCCCGAGGCAGAACTCCGCGACAGGAATTGCGTTTGCACGCCATGCACTGTGCAGTGCAATCCCCCGTTTCAGAAGCTGCCTTGCAAAATGATCCGTGGCGCCGGCGGCATAATACACCGCGCGGAGTTCCGGCATGGCATCCAGCTGTGCATCGCTCAACGCCCACATTCCCCATGTGGAAAAGATGGCCTCGACACCCGCCAGTTTTTCACGGCAGGAGCCGAAATTCTCCGGCGTAATGATCTCCGGCAGGAAATCGCACTCCTCCTCCAGCATCGCGCGCCGTCCGCGGGCGTAGACATAATCAATCTGGAACGGCTGGGCTGTAAAGAACGCCGCCCGTATGCAGACCTTGCTCATCGCGGCGTCTCCGGCGTGCGGAAGGTCATG
>DXVA01000008.1:0-21649 GCA_019408975.1 Lentisphaeria bacterium
GTGCCGCACTGTCGTTTGAAACGTGCCTCCCCGATACGCCGTTTCTCTTCCGCCGGACGCTTTCGATGCGCGCGGACACTGAAGACCTGAAGATGGATTATGAAATTGCGAACATCATGCCTGCGGGAACGGAATCCGACGATCCGGAACACTATCAGCTCGCATGGCGCGGCAGGTTTGTCCCTGCGATCGGCAATGCGAAAGACGCCCGGGAAAATGACCGGATTGTTCTCCCTGTAAAGGCGGAGAACCGCCTTGCCGAAACTCATTTCTCCTCTGCGAAACCGGTGAACTATGAACGCCGTTCCATCCGTCTGACGGCTCCTTGCATGGGGGCGTTCGACCCAGCGTTGAAGACCGGCATCGCCATGATCGGCGGACCTCTGACGACTCATGCCTATGTCTGGTTCAACTCCAAAGGCGATCACAAGGGCGGCGGCAGGCTTTACACTCTGGAGTTTCCGCGCAGTTTTTACGGGAAGGTGTTCAACGATCCCGAAGCGAACAGCCCGCTTTCCGTCAAACCCGGCGAATCCGTCAGCTTTACGATTACTTTGCGCGGTGTCAGCGGAGTTTCCACAGAGCGGGAGTTTCTGGAAAAGATGCGCTGATACGGCGGAGGTGTTGCCGGCAGGACGGAGAGACGGGGCATAAGTTCAGAATAGCGGGACTTCCCGGTATTCCTCCGTCCGGCATTGCGTATCCCAGCAGATTTCTTCTGCCCCCTGTTCCCGCAGGAAAGCATTGATTTCGGAAAACGGGCGGCTGCCGAAAAATCCGCGGTAGGCGGAAAGCGGCGACGGATGTGCCGAAGCGATGATTTTGTGCCGTGCCCGGTCGATGAGTGCCGTTTTCTTCTGCGCCGGATCGCCCCAGAGAACAAAGACGACGGGGCGGTCGAATCCGCTGACAGTGCGGATCACGGAATCCGTAAACGCCTCCCATCCGTGTTTCTTATGGGAGTTTGCGGCATGTGCCCGTACTGTCAATACCGTATTGAGAAGCAGGATTCCCTGTTCTGCCCAGTGTTCCAGAGAGCCGCTTTCCGGGATCGGGACTCCGATGTCCGTATTCAATTCTTTGAAGATGTTGCGCAGGGACGGCGGATGCTTGACGCCGGGACGCACGGAAAAAGCGAGTCCGTGCGCCTGTCCGTTGTCGTGATACGGGTCCTGCCCGAGAATTACGGCTTTGACCTGATCGGGCGGAGTCAGGCGGAACGCATGGAAAAGATCCTCCGCCGGAGGAAAAATTTCCTGTTCCCGGTATTCCTGATCGAGAAAGAGTTCAAGCTGTTTGAATGATTCCGCATTCAGCGCATCATGCAGCAGAAGCCGCCATTGATCCGGAAGAAGTTTCGCCAGTTCCATATTTCCTCATGATTTCGAGTTTGTTTTCCGCCTTTGACATGCAGCAGACAGGGTAACATACTCCGCAATGGAATACTTATCAAGTTGGAAAGCCCGATACTTTGCCCTGCGTTTTCCGCGTATCTCTCAGGATTGCAGACAATGGAAAGGGGGAAGCGACAAGTGCAGTATTCTGGCTGCGAAGCTGTTCCGCAAGCTATGCTCTTTTTTGCAAGGAGTTTTTTTCAAGGAAGGAACCGTGACCGTAAAATTTTTTACCATGGTCAGCGGAGAGCCGGTTCCTCCGGGTTTTTGTTGACCGGATAAATCCACAGTTTTCCGGTGTGCCATTCCGCACAGAAGACGTCGGGCAATTCCGTTTTCTGTTTCTTGAGTTGATCTTCAAGCCATTTTTCACTGAAATCCAGCCGCTCAAGATTGTCTGCGACGATTTCACCGT
The DNA here is from genome assembly GCA_019408975.1 of Lentisphaeria bacterium. Lineage (GTDB taxonomy): Bacteria > Verrucomicrobiota > Lentisphaeria > Victivallales > UBA1829 > UBA11452. Next base: position 1,810 of record DXVA01000008.1, read on the forward strand.
TTTCTATGACGACTGTTGCCATGGGGTCTTCTCCCTTTCTTACGACGGTGAGCTGTCCGTTGTATTCATACCAGACATCGTTGAGTTCGTTAAGACAGGTATAGCCCCTCTGATGGAGCAGCATGATGAAGTCCCGTACGGAAAGCCCGGCTTTCGCAAAATTATCATTCATCAACTTCCCCGCCCGCATCAGCGGAATGGATTTGCCGTCGACAACATCTTTCATTTTCCGGTGCCGGTTGCTGAAATACCTGACGAGCAGCAACAGCGCCGCCCATAAGCTTGCGATGGTGATCAGGCGGAAAATACCGACTTCCGGGTTGTAGATCGTTCCGCCGATGATAGCTCCCAGCACAACATTCCCGACCTGATCGATGGTTGAAATCGGCGCAAGCGATCCTTTCCCCGACAGGTGGATGTAGATCATCATGATCAGAAATGCGGCAATCAGTTTCGGCACGATCTGGATAAAGATATCAATCATGTTTCCCCCCTTGTTTGATTTTCCCCGGAGAATATCATATCACACTTCATGCCGAATGCAAGGAACGTTTCCTTGATTCTTTCTGGATTTCACCGCTGCCTGCGGCGGAGCAGTTCATTCCGCAGACGGGACGGTGACTTCCTGTTTCCAGACGGCGGCAGGGCGGTTGATGGCGTATTTCCGGTAGAAAGCAAAATAGAACGCCGTTTTTCTGCCGGGCAGGAGCCAGTATTTCGTTTCCCGTTCCTTTGCGGACGCCGGATCGCCTTCAAGAAGAACCGCCGTTTCGGGCGGTTTTCCTGTTTTTACTGCGGTCATGCCCGGGCCTGATTCCGGCGGATACCCGGAGCGGAGCCATTGAAATGCCAGCTCTTCCGCTGCTGTTTTGCAATTGCTACCGGAAAGAAATTCCTGTAGAAGCAGAAACCGTTTTTTCAGATCATAGAGACGTTTCAGGTCAAGTCCGTTTGACAAGAAGAATTGCAGGAAATCCGGCAGGAAGCCCGGTCTTTCCGCATGGGCGGTGCGGAGAACCGGACGCAGTGCGGGATGGTTGTAGGTAAGATCGAGCAGGCGCGACAGTTTCCGTGCCAGCAGGATGTCTTCCGCCGACATGGTGTCTGTCCTCATGACATCGTAAGGCGGTTCCGGTGCAAAAATCAGCCCGAGACTTTCCGCCTGAGCCCGCAGCGGAGTTCCCGGAAGCATCTTGAGCACTTCAAGCTGAATCTCGGCGGTTCCGGCTTCCATCAGACAGGAGACATCGTGAAAGAGGTGATCCGGAGTTTGTTCCGGCAGTCCGGCAAGCAGATCTGCATGAGTCTCGAAATTCGGACAGGAGCAGAGAAAACGCAAACCGTCCAACGCATCTCCGGGACGGCTCCGGCGGCCGATTGCGTTCTGCACATTTTCCGCCAGGCATTGAATGCCGGCTTCAATATGAAGCTGTCCCGGGAGAGCCGCCAGCAGTTCCTTCCGCAGTCCGGCGTTCAGGAATTGGGGGTGTATCTCAAGATGAAAACGCATTTCCGGAAAGTTGTTTCTGAAAAGACGCAGAAGTTCTATTCCCCGTTCCTGCGGATAATTGAATGTGCGGTCGAGAAGGCGGACCTCTCTGATTCCGCGCCGCCGCAACGCCGCCAGTTCCTCCGCGACTGCGTCCTGACTTTTGAAACGCAGTTCTGTCCTGCCGCTGGTGCAGTAGAGACAGCCCATCGGGCAGCCTCGCGAGGTTTCCATCTGTACGAATGGTTTGTCTGTCCGGAAGAAATCATCCTCTGCGGGCGGCGGAGCCGTTTCCCATTCTTCATAAACGGCATTGCCTTTTTCCGGGATGATCTGAGCTGTCCCAAAACTTGGAAAACGGTTCAGAAAATCAGGGAACAGACCTTCGCCTTCCCCCCGGAAGACAGTATGGATGAATGGATACCGGGCAATCAGATGTTCCGCACCGCCGCCCAGACATTCCGGTCCGCCGACTGCAATATGGCAGGCAGGGTTGAGAGCATGAAAACGCTGCAGAATCTCAAACACCGTATTTCTGTTGAACAGATAAAGAGTCGTGCAGAGCAGACTGCCTTGCAGAGTGTCCAGGCGCGCCGCCACTTCCGCCGGATCGTCCGCGGAGGTTGTTTCCAGAGGAACCCATTCCCAGCCGGGTATTTTCCTGCATGCGGCATGAAGCAGCGGCAGTGCCAGAGAGGAGTGTGAGTAAGATGAATTGACCGACAGCCAGATCAGGCGCCGTTTTTCACTTCCCTGCCGTTCTGAAATATTTGTCGTATTCGTTTTTCCGTTCATGCAAGCATTGTCTGAATTTATCGGTGAACATGTTGAAACATAATGAACCGGGAGCTCTTTGAGATGTCATGTTTCCTGTCTGACGTTTAAGGCGGCAATGGTGGGCGCTGAGGGACTCGAACCCCCGACATTCACGGTGTAAACGTGACGCTCTAACCAACTGAGCTAAGCGCCCGGAATCTGAAAAGATATGAAATCTACTATGAGATTACGCTTTTTTCAAGTTTTTCAGAGAAAAAATTGCAGATTTATTCAAATTACTCCGATTTATTCGTATTTATTATGAGAAATATCCGGGATATTGTGTTATATTACAAAGTGTTATTTTAAATCATCATGCATTTTTGACAAGGAGATTACCATGCATATGTTCAGAACACATACATGCGGAGCACTCAGAAGTTCCGATGTCGGTTCTAAAGTCAAGCTCTCCGGCTGGATTCACAGTGTGAGAGACCACGGCGGAGTTATTTTTATCGACCTGCGTGACCATTATGGAAAAACGCAGATCGTCATTGATCCCAAAATGCACTTCTATCAGGAGCTGGACAGGTGGCGTGTCGAAACTGTCGTCTGCTTTACCGGTACTGTCGTGGCAAGGACGCCGGAGACGGTGAATCCGAAGCTGGCGACCGGGGAGATCGAGGTCGTCGCGGAGGAGATGGAAGTCCTCGGGGAAGCGGATGTCATCCCGTTCCAGATCGCCAAGGACGAGCAGGCGCCCGAAGCATTGCGCCTGAAATACCGTTTTCTTGACCTGCGCCGTGAAAAACTGCATGAAAACATTATGTTGCGTTCCAAGGTGATTTCCGAAATCCGCAGATTCATGTGCGATATGGGATTCATGGAATACCAGACTCCGATCCTGACCAGCAGTTCGCCCGAAGGCGCACGCGATTATCTTGTTCCGAGCCGTGTCCATCCCGGAAAATTCTATGCCCTGCCGCAGGCACCGCAGCAGTTCAAGCAGCTGCTTATGGTTGCGGGATTTGACCGTTATTTCCAGATTGCGCCCTGTTTCCGTGACGAGGATGCAAGAGCGGACCGTTCGCCCGGCGAATTCTATCAGCTTGACGTAGAGATGAGTTTTGTGACGCAGGACGATATTTTTGCCGTCATTGAAAAACTGCTCTGCCATATCTTCAGGAAATTCAGCAGGAAAGAGATGGGAGACGCTCCGTTTGTGCGCATTCCATACCGCGAGGCGATGTCGAAATACGGAACCGACAAGCCCGATCTCCGCAACCCGCTTCAGATGATTGATGTTTCCAGTGTGTTTGCCGACAGCGGGTTCAATGCTTTTGCTTCGACCGTCAAGAACGGCGGCGTAGTCCGGGCGATCAAAGTTCCGGGAATCGGCGGCGCACAGCCCCGCAAGTTCTACGACGATATGATTGCATTTGCGCAGAGCGTCGGTGCAAAAGGCATGGCTTATATCATCTGGACTGCGGAAGGCGAGAAGAGCCCGATCGTCAAGTTCATGAAGCCCGAGGAGCTGGCTCAGCTTAAAGAGATGGCATCGGTCCAGCCCGGCGATGTGATGTTCTTCCTTGCCGATAAGGAGTCGAAGGTGCTTGAGATAGGCGGGCAGGTCAGGACCGAGCTCGGAAACAGGCTCGGGCTCATTGATCCGAATGTGTTCAAATTCTGCTGGATCGTGGACTTCCCGATGTTTGAACTGGATGAGGAGACGAACCAGATCATATTCAGCCACAATCCGTTCTCCATGCCTCAAGGGGGAATGGATGCGCTTCTCAATAAGGAACCGCTTGACATCTTCGCCTATCAGTATGACATTGTCTGCAACGGCATCGAGCTCTCCAGCGGCGCAATCCGGAATCACCGCCCGGACATCATGTACAAGGCGTTCGAGATTGCCGGTTACAAGCGCGAGACGGTGGATGAGCGTTTCGGCGGCATGATCCGCGCGTTCAAGCTCGGTGCGCCGCCGCACGGCGGCATTGCTCCGGGAGTTGACCGCATGGTGATGCTTCTGGCGGACGAACCGAATATCCGTGAAGTCATTGCATTCCCGTTCAACCAGCAGGCGCAGGACCTCATGATGAATGCGCCGGCGGAGGTCGATATGAAGCAGCTTCGCGAGCTTCGCATCGTTCCCCTGGAACCGGAACTGAAGTTCGAGGAGACTTTCAGGAAATTGAAAGCGGAAGCCGCCAGAATCCGGGAAATCGAACAGACTGCGCAGAATGCGGCAAAGTCCTGATCCGGAGGTGTGACCGATGGCGTATGGAGTCAGGAAAGAACGCGGACGGAGAGGACGGAAGGCTCAGCTTCTGGCGCTCCTTGCGATATCCCTGATCGCCATATGCTCGGTGATCGTCATCTGGAAGGTCGGCGAGTTCGTCTATGACTACTATGCGCGGTTTTCCAGATATGATGAGTTGATTGTGAAGGCGGGACGGCGGAACAATGTGGACCCCTGCCTGATCAAAGCTGTCATCTGGAAGGAAAGCCGTTTCGACAAACGGGCGCGCGGATTGAAAGGGGAGATCGGGCTGATGCAGATCATGCCGGATCTTGCCGCAGCTGACTGGGCGCGGATCAAGGGATTTCCCGCTCCTTCCCGCGGCGCCTTGTACGACCCGGAGTTGAATATTGAGATCGGGTCATGGTACCTGGGGCGCGCTCTCCGCAAGTGGAGAGCCTACCGTGAGAATATCCCGATGGCGCTGAGCGAATACAATGCCGGCGCCCGGCGTGTCAACCAGTGGAAACCCGTCAGCCGTGACGGTGTTTTCCGTGAGCGTATTGCCATTCCGTCCACGCGGGACTATGTGGATGAGATCATGGTGAAGTATCAGGATTACCGCAGGAACTGGAAACCGTAATAAATAAAGGAGCTTTACGTGAAATTCAGCACACAGATCATGGCGGCGCTGTCCGGCGCTTTCTTTCTCTTCGGGACTTTATCCGCAGCGGACATGGCGGGCTATAAGATTGATTTTACGAAGACCGTGAATGATAAAAACGGGATTACCGGGTGGGTTTACAAGGGAAAACCGGGAACTGACCGGGCGAAGTTTTCCGTTGTTGCAGTGGACGGGGTGAAAGTCTTGAAAGCGGAGGCTGTGAACGCTTCCGGTTCGATTCTCTTTGATATTTCCAGGGTCGACTTTAAAAAATATCCGGTCATGCGCTGGAAATGGCGAACCGATGTGCTCCCGACAGGGGCGGACGGACGTTTCAGCGACAAAGACGATCAGGCGATCGGCATTTATGTCGGCGCGGGACGCTGGTCCACGACCAGTGTGGCTTACCGCTGGGAGACCGATACCCCGAAAAAAGCCGAAGGAGATGCCTCCTACGGCATGGGCATGGTTTCCGTGAAATGGTTCTGTGTCCGTAATAAAGAGGATAAAACCGGTGTCTGGTATGTGGACGAATGCAATATTTACGAGGCGCTCGATAAACTTTTCAAGGGCAGAATCCCGAAGAAAAATCTGGCGTTGAGCATATCCTGTAATTCACAATATACAAAATCCAAAGCAGTGGCTTACCTCGAATATGTCGAGTTCCTTCCGGAGCAGGCAAAGGGCAAAGAAGTCAAGTAAGGAGTTGCGGATCATGACTTTTATGGAAAAACTTTCGGCGGCATGGAAGAAAAGCAATTCACTGGTATGCGTCGGGCTCGATCCCGACCTGAAAAAGATGCCGGAGTGCGTCGCTTCCCTGAAATATCCGATTTTTGAATTCAACAAGGCGATTATCGATGCAACGGCGTCCGATGTCTGCTGTTACAAGCCGCAGGCCGCCTATTATGCCGGTCAGGATGCCGACGACCAGTTGCTTATGACGATGGAATATCTCTCGAAAAATTACCCTGAAATTCCCGTGATTCTGGATGCCAAACGTGCGGATATCGGCAATACCACGCAGATGTATGCGCTGGAGGCCTTCGGGCGCTACGGAGCCGACGCCGTGACCGTGAATCCGTACATGGGCATGGACGCTTTGAAACCGTTCCTTGATTATGCAGACAAAGGCGTTGTGGTTCTCTGCCGCACATCGAACAAAGGGGCGAAGGAGATTCAGGAACTGAAACTGGAAAACGGCGTGGAGCTTTATAAACACGTCGCGGCATTGATTTCAGGTCCGTGGAACTATAACGGAAATACCATGCTGGTTGCCGGAGCGACATTCCCGCAGGAACTGGGCGAGATCCGCCGGATTGTCGGCACGACTCCTCTGCTGGTTCCGGGAATCGGTGCGCAGGGCGGCGATCTGGAAGGTGTTCTGAAATACGGATTGACGGAAGATAAAACAGGACTTGTGATCAACTCCTCCCGCGGTATCATCTATGCTTCTTCCGGAAGTGATTTTGCGGAGAAGGCCGCGGCGGCATGCCGGGAGCTGAAAGACGCGATCAACCGCTGCCGTTGAATCCATCCTGGCGGGCAGGGAACTGCGGATTTATGGCGTTTCCTGCCTCGTATGAATGAAAGATGCCTGATGCGGAGTTTTTTGCTTCGCTGTTTCCGGCTGTAACATTCTACTGTTCCATTCTGCCCTGTTTGCGGTAATCGCGGGGGGAGACGCCGAACTGCCTCATGAACATTTTGGAAAAATAATTGCTGTCGAGAAAACCGCATTGATGGGCGATGTCCGTGATGGAATCGGAGGTGGAGCGCAGTTCCGCCGCAGCTTTTTCCAGGCGGAGATGAATCAGGTAGGCGATGGGGCTCCGGTTCAGGGTAGCCTGAAAGAGACGGCTCAGGGTGGGGACCGATTTGCCGAATCTGGCGGCGAGTTTTTCCAATGTGAGCTTCTGTGAATAATGATCGTTCAGATACCGTATGATCTGCGTGATTTCCTGCGTTTCATTGGATTGTGAGGAATGCTGTTCGAAGGCCCGGCAGATAATGCAGAGTATCTGCATGAACAGCAACTGCTGGAGAAAATGGCGAATGCGAAGCGGGGCAATTCGGCTGAATAATGAAACTCCGAAAAAATAATGAAGAGATTGTCTTGTAAATGGTCAGTTTTCAATGTGATTCGGAGAGTTTTCAGGAATTTTTCCAGCGCGCTCTCCACGGTTTGAACAGGAACTGCCGGTGTATCAGCGAAAAGACCGGACGGGTTTTGACGGAAGGCGGAATCTATTCCGGGATCTGGATGGAGTGTGCTCCGCTGGAAGGGCTGGTTTATGCGCCGCTTGCCCCGGATGTCGCCAGGCGGAATCATACGGCGTTCTTCCATTATCAGCGCGAAGACGGGCAGTTCCCTTCCAGTATTTCGGAAAAACGGGTCGGTTTTGCGCAGATTCAGCAGGTTGTGCCGATGGTGGAAACCGCATATGAACTGGGGCTCATGACCTGTGACGAAGAACTGCTCCGCATGGCGTATCAGGCGTGGGAGAGATGGGATGCGTGGAGCGGCGTTCATCGCGATACCCGCCGGCGGAACGTCTGCGAGGCGTTTTGCGAATACGATACAGGGCATGACAACAGTTTCCGTTTTCACGGGCTGCCGAAATTCTGTCCCGGGCGGGATGCGGCGAATTGTCCGGATATTCCCTGTCTGCCCTATATTGCGCCTGACCTGACTGCGACCATGTTCGGAGGGCGGATGGCGATGGCGAAGATTGCCTCGCTTCTCGGGGTGCGGGGGAAATATGATTACTGGCTGGAACGGGCGGAAGCCATGCGCAAGGCTCTCTTTGAATATTGTTTTGATCCCGAAACGGAATTCTTTTATGATCGCGATGCACAGGGGAATCTGGTAAGGAATCTCAGCGATGCGGGAATCCGGGTTTTGGGAGAATGTGTGGTTGATCAGGCGCTGTTCGACCGTATTTTCGAACGCTGGATCGGAAATCCGTCGGCGTTCTGGACCCCGTATCCGATTCCGTCCGTGGCTGCGTGCGATCCGGGATTCCGGTACCCTCCTCCGGAAAACTGCTGGGGCGGGGCAAGCCAGGCTCTGCTGGCGCTCCGAGCGCCCCGATGGCTGGAATATTACGGCAGATTCGGGGCTTTGAATCATCTGATGCTCCGCTGGCTGGAGGGAATGCGCGAAAGCCCGAAGTTCATGCAGCAGATGGACCCGTTCACCGGAGAGTTTTCCACATCGCCTGATTATTCCCCTGCAATGTGCTGCGTGCTTGACTTCACAAGCCGTCTGGCAGGTGTCATGGAAACGCCGGAAGGGCTTGCATGGGGATGCAGTGGAATCCCCGATGTGGAAAGGTCCGTTTTCCGTTTGGAACGGTTGAGGGGAGGGTGTGCGCAGATTGTGTTTGGGAATGGTTCTGCGACTTTGTCGCTGAACGGCAGGGAACTGGCAGAAGTGCGCGGAGCGGTTCGCTGTTTCAGCGATACGGCGGGGGAACATCTTCGTGTTGCCGCAGTTAAAAACGGCAGTGTGGAAATCCGGTGTCCGGGAATGCCGCCTGCAATCCTCCATCTGCGGGAAAACGAGGTGAAAGAACTATGAATCCTGAAAGACACGGCGCGGGCGGAATCTCGCGCCATGTCTGTTTGCGGGAACTTCCGCTTCTTACCTGTTTTTCAGTTCTGCGAAATGCTGCGCCAGTGCTTCCCAGGCGAGTTTGGGTATCCGGTATTCCGTCACGAGCCCTTTGTTGTTGAATCCGCGCGGACGGTGGATAGCCCTGCCGTCGGAGTAGGTTTTAGTATCGGAGAAGTGCCAGAACGCCACACCGGACCAGCGTTCATCGCGCCAGACTTCATCCAGAACCGTTTTCAGAAGTTCCGCCTGGTATTCTTCCGACCAGCGCAGTCCGCTGTGGTCGCCCGGCAGTGCGGCGGCTCCGATTTCGCTCAGGATGACCCCTTTCTCCCGGTATTTTTCCTGGGAGGCGAACTGAATGATTTTGCGCAGGTCATCGAGCACTTCCTCTTTCGGAAACTGCTGGGCGTCCTGCTGCCCGTACCAGCCGGGATAGGTGTTGAACGAGACTACGTCGAGGGAATCAAGGCAGAGATCGTTGAAAATCCGATTCGAGGCAAACGTGACAAGGCGCGACTGATCCTCGTTGCGGATCGTCTGCACCAGCGAGTTCACGAGTTTTACGGCTTCCGGTTCATGGGTGGAGGCTTCATTCAGGAACCCCCACAGGATGATGCAGGGGTGATTGATGCTTTTGCGGACCATCTGCCGGGTTTGTTCCTGCTGGCAGCGGCAGAATACCGGATCGGTCATGCTGGCGATGCTGTTCCCCCAGCCGAGAGACTCGTCCCAGACAAGCAGTCCCAGTTCATCGCAGACTGAGAGCATTGTCTCCGACTGTGTGTAATGGCATCCCCGGATAAAATTGTATCCTTTCCCGCGGATCGTTTCCAGATCGCTGCGCGTGATTTCCGCAGGAAGCGCATAGCCGTAATCCGGATGGGCGTCATGACGGTTGAACCCGATCAGCTTGACTGTTTTCCCGTTCAGAGTGATGCGCCCGTTTTTCAACTCCACCTTGCGCATTCCGAAACGGATTTCCTTTTCATCTTCTCCTGCCTTGAGTTGCAGACGGTGCAGATTCGGAGTCTCGACAGACCAGAGTTTGTACGAGGGAACTTTTTGTACAGTATGCACGATTTTTCCGGAAACAGGAACAGAAATCATCTGTCCGTCATCGAAACCTAACCCGATCTCTTTGAGCGATTCCCATTTTCCGCCGAGTTCCAGATGAATGTCGACGGTGCCTTCCTTCAGATCCAGCGGAATGATGCGCTCGTAATCAAAATAAACCTCGGGCAGTTCTGTGATGGTGACTCCCCGGTAGATTCCCCCGTAGGCATAGAAGTCGTAATAGGGATGAAACATGGACGACGGTTCTTTGTCAAGGGTGTTTTCCGTTGCGATGACGAGTTCATGAACACCTTGAGCTCCCGCCTCAAAAATAAAAGATTCTTTGGAGAAGGGTTTCCTCATGGAGCCGATTTTCCTCTTGTCCCAGAATAGGTCGGCGCGCAGTCCGGCAGCCTCGATATCCAGCCGGATTTTTCCACCGCAGGAAAGCGTCCTGCGATAGATTCCGGTTCCACGGAGGTAACGGAATTTGCCTTTTGCGTCAAAACATCCCGGCACAGGCATCTTGCCTTCATAAGAAATATTCGCCGGTTCTGTTTCACTCAGTTTCGCTTTTGTGAAGTGGAAATCCCATTCTCCATTCAGATTTTGTGTCTTGAGCATAAAGAATCCTTTCCTTCTGTTATTGATTTGTATTTTTGTTCCATGATTTTATATTTCCTATAAGCATTATAATCAGTGAAATAAAAAGAGCAATGATAAAATTGTAACATATTGTTGGAATTTTGTAACCGGTCGTGAGGGAACGGCGGAAAGGTGGCTGAGGTTCTGAAATGAAGATGTTTTCAAATTACTGTTTCGCTCCGTTCCAGAAGAGCGAATTTGATTTCTTTGTCCGTTCCGTCGGACATTTCCGCCTGACCCGGGTTGATAAGGGATCATGGAAAAAAGCGCATTTCGGAGAAATTTTCTGGGGTGTGGAGGGTAGCGGATATTTTGTGCTGGACCGGAAACAATATCTTCTGAAACCGGGATATGTCTGGTATTATCCGCCGGGTTCACAGCATTATTTTTTCCCCGCCGGAGAATTTTTTGAATACCGCTGGCTGACGATAGACGGAAAACAGGCTTATAATCTGTTTCATGGGCTTGGAATCAAGCCGGGGGTCCATTATGCCGGAGAGTGCCCCGGCGCATTGTTCAACAGACTGGAACTGGAGGTTTCATTTCCCGAACGGAAACGGCGTCTTGCCGCGCTTGCTCTGGCGTTTACGATTTTGACTCTGGCTGTTTCCGGTGCAAAACGCAAGGGAAGAAAAAAGGGGTGTGCGGAAGAAGCCAGACTTATGATTGATGAAGATTTCTCCGATCCCGAGCTGAACATAGAACGACTCGCTGAACTGCTCCATGTGAACCGGGTTTCCCTGAGTCGCAGTTTTTCGCGTCTTTACGGCACCTCCATATCCGATTATCTGAGCGGGCGCCGAATCCAGGCAGCTCTGGAATATCTGAAAAATACGGAACTTTCCATTACGGAAATTGCGGGAATGTGCGGTTTTTCCTCCGTATCCTATTTTTCCCGTGTGATATCGGAAGCGACAGGCCGCTCCCCGGGGAAAATACGTTTGTGAAATTGTACATATGTATAAAAAATAAAGCAGGTTCGTTGCATTGAATTGACTATTCAACTCAATATTATGAATTTCTGGTTGTTGCAGGCTTCCGGAATGCGTAATGACCTCCGGAGAAGCGTGTATCGATCAATAATGTGTTCTGAAGCTCGGGACAGAGAATGACGGCTTTTTTCAGATGATACAGCACATTCTGTTTTTTGCATGAGAACATATCTGCAAGTTCCGTATAAGTGAGGAGGGGATTGTACATCTTCGCTTCAAGGAACTTGTAGGTTTCCGGGTACTTCACCTTCATCTCGGTCAGGATTCGGATTGTCCGCGCCAGCGAACGGAAAAGCCTCTCCTTGATTTTGAATTCGATTGATCCCTCATCACCGTCCATATAGGCAGGATGCATGACTTGAAGAGTCGGGAAGCCTGCCGGATCGTCCTGATACTGAGACTGAGGCATTGGATTCTGTTCCGCCCTGCATGTTGCGCACGGCGAATGCGCATAGGGTGTGTTCTTCTCGATTTTTTTACCGCAATTGTGACAACCAAACATAATCAGGCCCTTTCTTGTTTTAGGTTATTCATAAGTATTCAAGCGTCAAATAAAAAATGTAAAAAATATGGCATTCAGGCAGTTTATCATGCTTTTATCGGTTTGTTTTTATTCATCTGTATGTTTTATTGGGTTTATGGAAGTCCGGATTGTAGTTTTTGGATTATTAATGAAGTAGAGTTGAATTTGTGCTGAAATAAGAGAGCTGTTTCATCTGTTTGTTATAAACGTGTATTTTATTTGCATTACAAACAAAATCAAATATCAAAATAAAATAAAGATAAAAAATATTATGAGACTTGTAAAAATAATGTTTATTGCTATTTTAATTACATTGACAGGGTAATAGGATTTGGAAATTCTTCGGAGAAGTGTTATGCGTTTGATTGATAATATGATTCGCAAGTCTTTGGCTGAGGCTGTGGAAAAAAACGGCGGCCTGCTTGCATTCAGTAAACGGATCGGGGTTGCGCACAGTACTGTTTTGTTTTGGCTGAATGGAAAAACAAAAAGCATTAACAGCGATTTATGGCGCGGGCGCGTGTATCCCGAAATTGAGTCTTATCTGGCTGGAAATCTCCCGAAAATGGAATTGAATGTGATTCGTGAAAAATATTCGGATTGTTTGAATGGCGCATTTGCGGAAAACCGTGCGGTTTCTGTATCTGTTGTCCGGGAAAGCGATATGATGTGCTATGATGCGGTGGTGGAATCTGTGGAGGTTTTTGCGGAAAAGTTTGCCGCTGAAAATGTTGTATTCATCTGTGATGTTCGGAAAAAACATTTTGGGGTGAGGCTGGAGTGTTGCGGCTGTAATTCATTTTATCCGTCCGGGACAATCCTGCTTTGCATTGCGGATGAGCGGGTGAAGAACGGTGATTTTGCTGTTCTGCGGATGAGAGATATGGATAAACTTCAGATTTGCAGATTTTTTTGTGATGGAGATCTTATCTCTTTGGTGCCGCTTTCAAATTCGATGAAGAGAGTTGAATGGAATTACAGGGAGGACAGGGGGCGTGTTGAATGGATGTTTCCGGCTGTTTGGATCAAAGTGATTTGTTCTGGAACGGGCGGAAGTGTCGCGAGTCGGAGATTTTATGCGGGATTGTGAACTTGTTTTGCTGTGATATTGATGGTGACTCGAACTGTTGTCGGAGTGTTGTGTTTGGATGGGCTTTGTTCTTTTGAGACTCAGTTTTCCGGCTTTGATTCGTTTCATTGAATAACGGCGAGAATGAAAAAATATGGAAAAAAGTTTGAACTTTGCTTGACAAATCAAAGAAATGGCGTAAAGTAAAGGCTGTTCTTCGTTAAAAGAATGTAACGAAGTGCTCGGGTGGCGGAATGGCAGACGCGCTAGCTTGAGGTGCTAGTGGAGCGATCCGTGGGAGTTCGAGTCTCCCCTCGAGCACCATTTTTTCTTTTCTGTAATAATTTTCCTTTTGCTGTTTTTCAATCTTTTTTTTCTTGGAAATCCTATTTTATGAGAGCGTCTTTTTCGAGAAAATAGAAAAAATCGTGAAAAAAGATATGAAAATCATTTGAAATGCAATTTGTATGAGCTATATTAAAGGCTCTGCTATTGCTGATGCTTTGCGTTGAAGCGTAAAGATTTGTTAGTGTATAGTGAAAAAAGGAGTGCCCACGTGGCTCAGTTGGTAGAGCACGTCCTTGGTAAGGACGAGGTCACCGGTTCAATCCCGGTCGTGGGCTCCATATTTACTGCTTGATTTTGAATTTTTAGAAATAAAAAACGGAATTAACAATATAGTAAAAGGCAATGCCATAGGCGAAGTCATCAAAAGGAGGACACGAGATGGCCAAAGAAAAATTTCTTAGAGAGAAGCCTCACGTTAACGTAGGCACAATCGGTCACGTTGACCATGGTAAAACGACGCTCACAGCGGCGATCACCCACGTGCAGAACCTCAAGGGTCTTGCAGACTACATCCCCTACGACCAGGTTGCAAAGGCATCCGAGTCTCAGGGACGTCGTGACTCCACAAAGATTCTGACAATCGCGACATCCCACGTCGAGTATCAGAGTGACAAGCGTCACTATGCTCACGTTGACTGCCCCGGTCACGCGGACTATGTGAAGAACATGATCACCGGTGCTGCTCAGATGGACGGTGCAATCCTCGTCGTCAGCGCTGTTGACGGTCCGATGCCCCAGACTCGCGAGCACATCCTTCTTGCAAAGCAGGTTGGTGTTCCGAAAATCGTTGTCTTCCTGAACAAAGTCGATCTTGTGGATGATCCGGAACTTCTCGACCTCGTCGAAATGGAAATTCGCGAACTCCTCAGCAAATATGACTTTGACGGCGACAACACCCCGATCGTCAAGGGTGCTGCTTATCCGGCTCTTCAGGCGACTGATCCGGCTGCTCCCGAATGTAACTGCATTCAGGAACTCATGGATGCGATTGACGCATGGGTTCCGGAACCCGAGCGCGAAGTTGACAAGCCTTTCCTGATGCCGATCGAAGACGTCTTCTCCATTGAAGGACGCGGAACCGTTGTTACCGGAAGAGTCGAGCGCGGCGAAGTCAAAGTCGGCGATACGGTTGAAATCATCGGCATCAAGCCGACAGCCAAAACCACGATCACCGGTGTCGAAATGTTCCGCAAAGAGCTTGACAAAGGTCAGGCGGGTGACAATATCGGATGCCTTCTTCGCGGCACGAAGAAAGAAGAAGTCGAGCGCGGACAGGTTCTCGCAAAGCCGGGTTCCATTACCCCGCACACGAAGTTCACTGCTGAAATCTACGTTCTGTCCAAAGATGAAGGCGGACGTCACAGCCCGTTCTTCTCCAACTACAGACCGCAGTTCTACTTCAGAACAACGGACGTTACCGGTATCATCAAGCTTCCGGAAGGTGTCGAGATGGTTATGCCTGGTGACAAAGTCTCTATCGAAGTTGAGCTTATCGCCCCGATTGCAATGGAAAAGACTCAGCGTTTCGCTATCCGCGAAGGCGGTCGCACCGTTGCTTCTGGCCGCGTAACGGAAATTCTTGCTTAATAGAATTTCGATTGCGCGATCGCAGTTCTCCGGGAGACCGGGGACTGCGGTTAACAGCATGAGTTTTGAAAGAGACTCTGCAAGGTGAATCAAGATGCGTGAAATTATTACATTGGAATGCACCGAGTGCAAACGCAGGAACTATACGACAACCAAGGAGAAAAGAAATACTCCGGGTCGTCTCGAAAAGAAGAAATACTGCAAGTTTGAGCGTAAACACACAGTGCATAAGGAGACCAAGTAAGGTCGCCTGACGCGGTCCCGGCTGCTGCGTTGAAAGAGCCGGAACTCGCAGGGGTGTAGCTCAGTTGGCTAGAGCAGCGGTCTCCAAAACCGCAGGTCGTGAGTTCGAGCCCCACCGCCCCTGCCATTTTTTGCCTGAGCCGGATGCAGGCAATGAAAAAACTGAAAGACCGGGAAAGGATCATGCCGATAATGGGCGTTTGGATAGACAAAATTAGATCTTTCATTTTTGATACAGTGGAAGAGATGAGAAAATGCAACTGGCCTACGAGAGATCAGCTTTTTGAGTCAACCATTCTTGTTATCGTTGCACTTATTATTACTACGGCGTATCTGGCCGGAGTGGATCAGATTCTCTTCAGAATTATCAGATTCCTTACTACTTTTTGATGTTGCAAAGCAATACGGCAATCCCGTTTAATAATATTCATACTCCCAGGAGCTTAGCTTAGTATCATGGACAACACTGCAGGACAATGGTATGTTCTCCACACGCTTTCCGGACAGGAAAACCGCGTTCGGGAGAATATCGAAAAACAGATCAAGATGGAAGATGCTTCACTGCCTGTTTATGAAGTCTTGATCCCGACGGAACAGATTACCGAAGTGAAGAATGGAAAGAAGACCACTGTAAAGCGCAAGTTCTTTCCCGGTTATGTTCTGGTCCGCATGGAGCTTTATGATGCAGACGGAAAACTGGATGAAAATACATGGCATTTCATTCACGGGATTCAGGGAGTGATCAGTTTCAGCGGCGGCGGCGAGAAACCCATGCCGATGTCGCAGGAGGAAATTGATATCTGGATTAACCATCCTGCCGAGCAGCCCCGTCCGCCTGCGGCTGTTCCGGGCGAAGTCGGTGAAACCGTCAGAATCAAAGACGGTCCGTTTGAGAACTTTTCAGGTGTCATTGTTGAGATTGATCCGGAAAGAGGAAAACTTAAACTCATGGTTTCCATTTTCGGTCGTTCCACACCGGTTGAAGTTGAGTTTTGGCAGGTTGAGCGCGAGGAGTAATTCCGAGGCTCGAATAACTCGTTCATATAATATGACGTCGTAAATGTGGGAGGAATCCTGCTTTTCCGCACCACGATTACGAATACGGAGGAACAAATGGCGAAAAAGGTAACAGCGGAGATTCGTTTGCAGATTCCCGCAGGTGCTGCTAATCCGGCACCTCCCGTCGGTCCTGCCCTTGGTCAGGCCGGCGTGAATATCATGGAATTCTGCAAGCAGTTCAATGCCGCAACACAATCGCAGGCAGGGACAGTGATCCCCGTCGTGATTACCGTTTACCAGGATCGTTCGTTTACGTTCATCACGAAATCTCCGCCGGCTCCTGTTCTTATTAAGAAGCTGGCAGGTCTTGCAAGCGGTTCCAAAGCTCCCGGCCGTGAAAAAGCCGGAAAGATTACCCGCTCACAGATCAAGCAGATCGTGCAGACGAAAAAGAACGACATCAACGCCCGCAGCGAAGCGGCCGCGATGAAAATTATCGAAGGCACAGCGCGCAGCATGGGAATTGAGGTGGTAGATGGGTAAGAGAAGTAAACTTTATAAAGCTCAGCTTGAGAAATTTGACAAGGCCGTGCAGTATCAGCTTGCGGACGCTGTCAAAGCTCTGAAGGAGATGCCCCAGCCGAAATTCGATCAGACGGTCGAACTTTCATTCAAGCTCGGCGTAGATCCCAAGCAGACGGATCAGACGGTCCGCGGCGCTCTCCCGCTTCCGAAAGGAACAGGAAAGCAGGTCAAGGTCTGTGTGATCGCTGATGACGACACCCGCAGAAAAGAAGCTGCGGATGCCGGAGCGGATTTTGTCGGATATGAAGATATCATCGGCAAGATCAAAGAAGGCTGGGTTGATTTTGATGTATTGATTGCGACACCCTCTGCGATGTCTCAGGTCCGTCCTCTCGGCCGTCAGCTTGGTCCGAAAGGACTGATGCCGAATCCGAAGACCGGAACGGTGACAGATAAAGTCGGTCATGCGGTCGCGGAGGCGAAAGCCGGCCGTGTGGAATTCAGAGCCGATAAAGGCGCATGCGTTCAGGTTCCTGTCGGAAAGCTTTCTTTCAAAGCCGAAGACATTGCCGAAAACTGCGTTGCCGTCATCAAGGCCCTCATCAAGGCGAAGCCTGCTTCCGCCAAAGGTGTCTACCTTCAGAGCTGCACGCTTTCCGCCACGATGACTCCCGGAATCAAAGTTGACACACGTACGATGGCGAAGGAGTTGGCATGAAACCTCAAAAAGCGATGAGATCTGAAAAGATCCAGATGTTTGATGACGTTGCCGGCATCATCGTTGGTGCTGAGTATGTGTATTTCGTAACCTACAAGGGATTGAAATCCAAAGAGATCAACGCGTTCAAGGATGAACTGGTGAAGTGCGATGCGCAGTGCCACGTTCTCAAGAACCGCCTCATCAACAAAGTTGCCGAGAAGAACGGTATGGCTGGTCTTGCTGAAACAAGGCTGACCGGTGACACTGCGGTCATTGTCGGCAAAGGTGATGCGGGACAGGTCGCGAAAGTGATTGAGGAATTCAGCAAGACCACCAAAGGTGTTCTTGCTCCCAAGGCCGGATATATGGAAGGCAGAATGATGAGCGACAAGGATGTCCTCGCGATTGCAGCCCTTCCGTCCAAGGATGCTCTCAGAGCTCAGTTGCTCGGACTGCTCAATGCTGTCCCGACTGGTCTGGTCAGAGTTCTCAATGCCAAGGTCACGAGCATTGTCAATGTCATCAATGCGTATAAAAACAAACTTGACGAAACGCAAAATTAAAACAAATTTTCACATAAAAACGGAGGTCTATAATGACTGAAAACGCTAACGTAGAAGTTTCGGCTGAGATGGAGCAGTTCATCTCTTATGTTGAGAAGCTTTCTGTTCTCGAACTTTCCAAACTGGTCAAAGCTCTGGAAGACAGACTCGGTGTCAGCGCTGCAGCTCCTGTTGCAGTTGCCGCCGCCGCTCCCGCAGCCGCCGCTGCCGCAGCTCCTGTCGAAGAGCAGACTGAATTCACAGTCGTTCTCGCTGAAGTTGGCGCGAACAAGGTCAGCGTCATCAAGGAAGTCAGAGCCATCACCGGCCTCGGACTCAAAGATGCCAAGGATCTTGTTGAAGCCGCTCCCAAGCCCGTCAAAGAGGGTGTTTCCAAAGACGACGCCAAGAAGTTCAAAGAACAGCTTGAAGCCGCTGGCGCAAAAGTTGAAGTCAAGTAACTTGACGCTATTGCCGGCAGCATAATGCCGGCTGGATATGCGGGGACTTCCCCCCAGAGGGGACGCCCCCGCTTTCCCGTGTTTTTATTTATTTTTTCAAATCCGCGGTTGAGGCCGCCCGCGGATTGCGTTGCCCGAGAAAGGTGACGTTGTGCAAAGACAGCTCATGCCAACCACAATGACAGGGTGGAATAATGCCTGAACGCGTGAATTTTGGAAAATTGAGAGACGTGCTGGATATCCCGGATCTGATCGGAATTCAGATTGAATCTTATAAATCATTTCTTCAGTTGGAGACAGATCCGAAAGAAAGAAAGAATCAAGGCCTCCAGGAAGTTTTTAACGAAGTGTTTCCGCTGGAAAGCTTCGACAAGCAGATGGTCCTGGAGTTTGAATCATATACTATTACGCCATCCAAGAAAGATGTCGTCGACTGCATCAAGGATGGTATTTCCTATACCGGAGCCCTCAGTGTTGATTTTAACCTGAAGGTAAAAGATGCCGTATTTCATGAAACCGTCTCTCTCGGTGATATCCCGTTGATGACGGACCGGGGAACTTTTATCATCAATGGCGCTGAACGTGTCATCATCAGTCAGCTCCACAGATCTCCGGGTATCTGTTTTGAAAAAACAAGACACTCAAGCGGACGTATGCTTTACTCATACAGGATCATTCCCGACCGGGGGTCCTGGATGGAGGTCCAGTTTGATATCAATGATCTTATCTATATTTATCTTGACCGTCAACGCAGAAGAAGAAAATTCCTTATCTCCACCTTCCTCCGTGCCATTGGCTACGAGACGAACAGAGATATGCTTTCTGCCGCTTATGAAATCAAATCCATGACTCCTGCTCAGCTTCTCAAGGCTGAAGATATCTCCGCGTTCCATACCATTGAACCTGTTTATTCCGCAGATGGCGCGCTCCTGATCGATGAATTCATGAAGCTTGATGAAAGCCTGGTAAAACTTCTCAGTGATTCCAAGGTCAAACATGTCGATCTTGCTTTTATACCTGACGGTGATTCTTATCTGATGAACTGTCTCACAAGAGACCCGGCGAAGACCCCGGAGGATGCCCTGCGTGAAATTTACCGCAGAATGCGTCCCAGTGATCCGCCGAGCGTCAACAATGCAAAACAGCTTCTCAAGAGACTTTTCTTCGACAACAAGAGATATGACCTCGGGACAGTCGGCCGTTTCAAACTGAATGAACGTTTGAATCTTGAACTTCCCCTGACGGAAAGAATTCTTGACAAGACAGACCTCATGGAAGCCACCAAGGCTCTGATGAAGCTCAGAAACGTTGCCGGGCAGACGGACGATATCGACCATCTCGGCAGCAGGCGTGTCCGCACAGTCGGTGAACTTCTTCAGA
>DXVA01000008.1:21659-33506 GCA_019408975.1 Lentisphaeria bacterium
TACAGAACAGAGCGCCTCATCAAAGAGAAAATGTCTCTGATCAATGCCGACGAAACCGGCATTACTCCGAATAAGCTGATCAATCCGAAGGCTTTTATCGGTGTCATCCGGGACTTCTTTGCAAGAAATCAGCTTTCCCAGTTCATGGACCAGACCAATCCTCTGTCCGAACTTACCAACAAGAGACGTCTCAGTGCTCTCGGCCCCGGCGGCTTGAGCCGTGACCGCGCAGGATTCGAAGTCCGCGACGTTCATACAAGCCATTACGGGCGCATTTGCCCGATTGAGACGCCTGAAGGTCCGAACATCGGTCTGATTTCTTCCATGTCGCTGTATGCCAAGATCAATGAATTCGGTTTCCTGGAAACTCCTTACCGCCGTGTCGTGGATGGAACCGTCACAGATGAGATTGACTATCTGACTGCGGATAAAGAAGAGCATTTCGTGATTGCCCAGGCAAATGCCCCGCTGGATAAAGAGGGGAGATTCATCAATCCGACCGTTATGTCGCGTTTGTATGGCGATTCCGCCGAAAGGCCTCGTGAAGAAGTTCAGTACATGGACGTTTCGCCGAAGCAGCTGGTCAGTGCCGCAGCAGGTCTGATCCCGTTCCTTGAGCATGACGACGCGAACCGTGCATTGATGGGATCGAACATGCAGAGACAGGCCGTTCCGCTTCTGGTTACGGAGTCTCCGTATGTCGGAACCGGACTGGAAAAGAAAGTTGCCGTTGATTCGCGTGCCGTCACCTGCGCGAAAGCGGATGGTATTGTTGCGGAAGTTTCAGCTGCCGAAGTCGTTGTCACGACAGACGGCAAGCCGCGCAATGAAACGGCTGATCCGAATCCGATGGTTTACCGCATGGTCAAGTTCCTCCGCAGCAATGCCGGAACATGCATCAATCAGCGCCCGACGGTTCACAAGGGACAGGTCATCAAGGCCGGAGATGCGATTGCCGACGGACCTGCGACGGCTCAGGGTGAACTTGCACTCGGCAAGAACGTGTTCGTCGCTTTCATGCCGTGGTGCGGATATAACTTCGAGGATGCTATCGTATTGAGTGAACGTCTTGTGAAAGAGGACGTTTATACCAGTATTCATATTGATGAGTTCGAGATTACGAGTCGTGATACGAAACTCGGCCCTGAAGAAATCACCTGCGATATTCCGAACGTCAGCGAGGATCTTTTGAGAAACCTCGGTGTTGACGGAGTTGTCAGACTTGGTGCGGAAGTCAAGCCGGGCGATATTCTCGTCGGCAAGATTACGCCGAAGTCCGAGACGGAACTTGCTCCGGAAGAGCGTCTGCTGAGAGCCATTTTCGGTGAAAAGGCAGCGGATGTGAAGGATTCGAGTTTGTATGTCCAGAGCGGCAAAGGCGGCATCGTCATGGATGTCCGTATTGAATACGCGAAAGATCCGAACCGTCAGAATATGACCAATACGGAGCGCAAGCGCCAGTCGAAACATGCGAAGGATGTTTTCAAGGAACAGAAGACAGCTCTTGTCGAGGAACTTACGGAAAAACTTTCCGAAATCCTGCTTCAGCAGAAACTGCCGTGCCCGATTTATGACACGACTTCCGCAAAACAGGATGCCATCCTCATTTCCTCGAACCGCAGAGTGACGCGTCCTTCCATTGCAAAACTTGCTGCGCAGTATGATTCTTTCCGTATGGATGACTGCCCGACCAAGGAAGCGATCGTGAAGATCATTGATACTTTCAGACCGCGTTTCCAGATTCTTGAGAAAAACCGTGACGAGCAGTTGAATGCGCTTGCCAACGGTGTCTCCGATGAAACCGGTGCGATCAAGAAAGTCAAGGTTTATGTTGCCTCGAAACGTAAGATTCAGGTCGGCGACAAGATGGCCGGACGCCATGGAAACAAAGGTATCGTGGCGAAGATCGTGCCGGTGGAGGACATGCCGTTCCTGAAAGACGGAACGCCGGTCGATATCGTTCTGAATCCGCTGGGCGTGCCCAGCCGAATGAATATCGGACAGGTTCTTGAAACCCATCTCGGATGGGCGGCGAAAATGCTCGGCTTCAAGGCTGCGACACCGGTGTTTGACGGTGTTCAGGAGGAAACGATCGTCGATATGATGAAGCAGGCGAACCAGAAGATTGCCGAGAAGACCGGCGAAGACTTCAAATGGGGCTTCCGTATGCGTGACGGCGTTGAGGAGTATGACGGCAAGACCGATGTTTACGACGGCAGAACAGGCAACAAGTTTGATCAGCGCGTCATGGTCGGTCAGATTTATATGCTGAAACTCGACCACCTTGTGGCGAACAAGATCCACGCCAGAGCGGTCGGTCCCTATTCTCTGGTTACACAGCAGCCTCTCGGCGGTAAAGCCCAGCACGGCGGTCAGCGTTTCGGAGAAATGGAAGTTTGGGCTCTTGAGGCTTATGGAGCGGCGCACACGCTTCAGGAAATGCTTACGGTCAAGAGCGACGACGTCACGGGAAGAGCACGAATCTACGAGTCGATCGTAAGAGGACAGAACATACTTGAGGCTGGAAGACCCGAGTCGTTCAACGTTCTTCTGAAAGAAATGCAAAGCTTGGGCCTCGACGTCCGCACGATCAAGCGGACAGAGTCTCCGAAATAATAGAATGCGGAGGAATCCAAAGTGATTGACAATAGTTTTAACAGCAAGGAAATGCCCGCACAGCAGCAGACTTCGGGAATGAGTGCCTTTGAAGTGGTATCCATCAAGGTTGCATCCCCGGAAGTGATCCGCTCCTGGAGTCACGGTGAGATCAAGAATCCCGAGACGATCAATTACAGAAGTTTCAAGCCCGAAAAAGGCGGTCTCTTCTGCGAAAGAATTTTCGGTCCGCAAAAGGACTGGGAATGCAACTGCGGTAAATATAAACGTGTAAAAAACAAAGGCATCATCTGCGACCGCTGCGGCGTCGAAGTTACGCAGTCCAAGGTCAGAAGAGAGCGCATGGGACATATCGAACTTGCGGTTCCGGTGTCTCATATCTGGTTCTTCAAATGTATGCCCAGCCGTATCGGTCTCATGCTTGATATGACGGCACGCACGCTTGAACGCATTATTTATTATGAAGACTGGGTTGTCGTAGACCCCGGCGATACGCCTTTGAAGCTTGGTGAATCTCTCGATGAAATGAATTACCGTCAGGCGAGAGATGAATACGGAGACGCATTCAAGGCGGAAATGGGGGCTCCTGCAATCCGTACGCTGCTTCAGCAGATCGACCTTGAGCCGCTTCACGCGGAACTTGAAGTTTTGCTGACGAGCACGAAAAACAAGGCAATCCGCAAGAAACTCTCCAAGAGACTGCGTCTTGTCGAAGGCTTTTTGAAGAGCGCTTCCCGTCCTGAATGGATGATTCTCGAAGTTCTCCCTGTGATTCCGCCGGATCTGCGGCCTCTCGTTCCGCTGGAAGGCGGGCGCTTCGCGACCTCCGACCTGAATGATCTGTACAGAAGGGTCATCAATCGTAACAGCCGTCTGAAAAATCTGCTTCAGCTCCGGACGCCGGAAGTGATTATCCGCAACGAGAAGAGAATGCTTCAGGAGGCGGTTGACGCTCTGCTGGACAACGGTCGTCACGGACGTGCCGTCACCGGAGCCGGGAACCGGCCTTTGAAGAGCCTGAGCGACATGCTCAAAGGCAAGCAGGGACGTTTCCGTCAGAACCTGCTCGGTAAACGTGTGGACTATTCCGGACGTTCCGTTATCGTTGTCGGGCCCGAACTCAAACTCATGCAGTGCGGTCTTCCCAAGAAGATGGCATTGATTCTGTTCGAGCCGTTCATCATCCGCCATCTGAAGGGCAGGGGCTTTGCCCATACAGTCCGCGGCGCCAAGAAGATGATCGAGCGCGGCGAACCTGTGGTGTGGGATATTCTGGAAGAAGTGACCAAGGGGCACCCCGTGATGCTGAACCGTGCGCCTACGCTGCACAGACTTTCCATTCAGGCATTCGATCCGATCCTGATCGAAGGTTCGGCTCTGCGCCTGCATCCCCTTGTCTGTACTGCTTACAACGCGGACTTTGACGGCGACCAGATGGCTGTCCATGTTCCGCTTTCGCCGGCGGCGCAGCTTGAGTGTAAACTGCTCATGCTTTCCACGAACAACATCTTCTCGCCCGCCAACGGCAAGCCGATCACGACTCCGACACAGGATATCACACTCGGCGTTTATTACCTGACGATCGATCCGAAGAATAAAGAGAGAATCCGCATCTTCAAAGATGTTCATGAAGTTCTCTTTGCCTTGGATTCCGGTTACATCAAGATTCATGATGCAATCAAACTGCCGAATCCGGATTATGGAATCGTGACTCCGCGTGGAAATGCGACGGACAAATTCATCATTACGACCCCCGGACGCTGTATCTTCAACCGGATCTGGGACAAGAAACTCGGATTCTACAATGGCCCCGCCAAGAAAAAAGACCTCGGCAGGCTGATTGCCGAAGCTTACGATCATATCGGGCATGACAAAACCATTGAGCTTCTTGACAATCTCAAGAATCTCGGGTATGAATATGCCACGGTCGCCGGTTTCTCCATTTCCGTTGCGGACATGCTGATTCCGAAGAGAAAGCCGGAACTCATCAAAGAGACACGCAAGAAAATTGATGAGATCAAAGAGAAATACGACAAAGGCTTCCTGACGGTCGGTGAGCGTCACAACCAGGTCGTTGATGCATGGACCAAGACGGCGAATACCGTTGCGGACGAGCTGACGAAGGAAGTGGAAGAGGCCAGCAGAAGAGAAATCAACCCTGTCTATGCCATGCTTGACTCGGGAGCCCGAGGAAGTAAAGATCAGATCAAACAGCTTGCCGGTATGCGCGGTCTTATGACAAAACCGTCCGGCGAGATTATTGAGCGTCCGATTCTGTCGAGTTTCCGCGAAGGACTGACGGTGTTGGAGTACTTCATCAGTACCCATGGCGCCCGCAAAGGGTTGGCTGACACGGCTCTGAAGACCGCTGACTCCGGTTATATGACCCGTAAGCTCGTCGATGTTGCGCAGGACATCATCTGCCGCACGGAAGACTGCGGGACTCTCAAGGGCATTTACGTGGAGGCCATCATCGAAGGCGATGAGATCATGCTTCCGCTTAAAGCGAGACTTCTCGGCCGTTACAGTGCTCAGGACATCCGTGACCCTGCCAAGAGCGACGGCAGCTATATCATTCATGCCGGCGAAGAATTTACTCCGGAAAAAGCGGATCTCATCGAGAAACGCGGTATTACCAAGGTGCTGATCCGTTCCGTTCTGACTTGCGATGTCGAACATGGTGTCTGCGTCAAATGTTACGGCAAGAACCTTGCCACGGACAAGGATGCGGAACTTGGCGACGCTCTCGGCATCATCGCGGCACAGTCGATCGGTGAGCCCGGAACGCAGCTGACTATGAGAACGTTCCACATCGGCGGCATTTCTTCCGGCGGAGGCAAGGAGCCGGTGATTACGGCTCGTCAGGCAGGCACGGTTCGCTTTGAAAATCTTCGTCTTGTCACCGATAAAAACGGCAATACGCTGGTCGTGAACAAGAATGGCTACATCATCATCTATGACGAGGAAAAGGCGAAAGAAGCCGAAGCGAAGGCTCGTGAAAGAGTCAGGCTCGAAGCACAGGTGATGGGCTCCTCTTATGCCCATGACTATGACTTCTGGTCAGATGCCGTCAAGGATGCGGAAATTGACAGATATCCGGCGGAAGTCGGCGCTGTGCTTTACAAAAAGGATGGCGACAAAGTCAAACCGAAAGAGAAGATTGCATCCTGGGATGCTTATCAGATGCCGATCATTGCGGAAGAGAACGGTATTGTGGAACTCCATGATATCGTCGAGGGTGTTACCCTGAACCGCAGCGAGCGCGGCGGTATCGAAGAATTGACCGTCATGGAGCACCGTGAGGACCTGCTGCCTCAGGTTGTCGTCAACGATGCGAAGGGCGAACTGATTTCCAACTATCCGCTGCCGACAGGCGCCCTGCTGATGGTGAAGAGAGGCGAAAAAGTCGTTCCCGGCATGACGCTCGCACGTGTTCCCCGTCAGCAGCAGAAGAACAGAGACATCACCGGAGGTCTTCCGCGTGTTGCCGAATTGTTTGAAGCCCGTATGCCGAAAGAAGTGGCGGAGATCGCCCGTATCGACGGTATCGTTGACAGAGGCAAGAATGTAAGAGGTCGTCAGACCATCATCATACGCGATCCGGATAACAAGGATGTTTTTGAAGAGCATAATATCCCGACGTCGAAGCACCTTATCGTTGGCAAAGGCGACTATGTGCGGAAGGGACAGAAGCTCACGGTTGGTTCCATCATTCCTCAGAAACTCCTTGAAATCTGCGGACCCCACGAGTTGCAGCGCTATATCGTAAACGAGATCCAGAAGGTTTACAGGGCGCAGGGTGTGGAAATCAATGACAAGCACATTGAAATCATCATTCGCCAGATGATGCAGAAGATCCGTATTATCGATCAGGGAGACACGCAGTTCCTGGCCGGTGAGCAGGTCGACCGCTACGACTTCAGTCATGCCAACGAGGAAGCCCGTAAAAACGGCAAGAAGCCTGCCGAAGGCGAACCGGTTCTTCTCGGTATCGCAAAAGCCTCTCTGGAAACGGAAAGCTTCATTTCTTCGGCATCGTTCCAGGATACCACGAGAATTCTGACCGACGCCGCTACCCTCGGCAAGATCGATGTTCTTCGCGGATTCAAGGAAAACGTCATTACCGGACATCTGATTCCCGCGGGAACCGGATCGGAGAAATTCCAGCATCTGCACCTGGTCAAACTCGGCGAAGAAATTCCGATTGAGAAACCTGTGGTGGAACTGCCCGAACAGAAGAAAGAGGAGACGATCGAAAACATCGACTTCGGAGACGATGACGATATCGACGATATCTTCTCTGACAAGGAAGCGGATGACGATTTCGCGGACCAGAACGGGGACGAGGCTTTTGTCGACGACGAGTATGAAGATGACAAGGATGAATTCGATGATGAGATCGATGACAGCGAGTTTGATCCGAGTATCGATTACGAGAAGGAATGACGGGAAAGTCAATAAAAACTGAAAAAATTAAAATATACAGTTGAAAAAGACAAACGGGAGGATATATTATCTACCCGTTTGTCGTACATAACTGTAACAACGCGAATATGTGAAGAGGAGATCATGCCGACAATCAATCAGTTGGTGAAATCGGGCCGCAGGACAAAAGTGGCGAAGAGCAAGTCTAAAGCACTCTCGAAGTGTCCCCAGAGACGCGGTGTCTGCCTGCAGGTTACAACAAGAACGCCCAAGAAGCCGAACTCGGCTATGCGTAAGATCGCCAGAGTGCGTCTTACAAATGGATATGAAGTGACCGCGTACATCGGCGGCGAAGGGCATAATCTTCAGGAACACTCTGTTGTGCTCGTGAAAGGCGGAAGGGTCCGTGACCTCCCCGGCGTACGTTATCATATCGTGCGCGGAGCACTCGACAGCCTCGGCGTTGAAGCACGCAGACAGGGACGCTCCAAATACGGTAACAAGACTCCGAAAGCCGGAGAGCCTGCCGGTAAGAAGAAAAAATAAGTTTCTGCCCGTTCCGTGACGGAAGGCAGAAGCAGAACAAGCGAATACTTGAGGACGCTTAAATACAATGAGAAGACGCAGAATAACAAAAAGAGAACTCACGCCGGACGTGAAGTACAACAGCGAATTGGTTGCTCGTCTCATCAATACCCTGATGCGCAATGGCAAGAAGTCCGTTGCCCAGAAGATCGTATATGGTGCTTTCGATGTGATCAAGGCGAAAAAGAAAGATATGGAACCGCTTGAAGTTTTCCTTCAGGCTGTGGAAAATATCAAGCCGAAACTGGAAGTCAAGAGCCGTCGAGTCGGCGGAGCGACTTATCAGGTGCCTCTTGAAGTTCCCGCAGAAAGACAGGTTGCTCTGGCAATGCGCTGGATCGCCACCTATTCTCAGGCGAAAAAGGGTAAATCAATGACGGATGCTCTCGCTTCCGAACTCCTTGATGCTTTCGATAATACAGGTTCATCCATTAAAAAGAAGGACGACACGCACAAGATGGCGCAAGCCAATAAAGCCTTTGCCCATTACAGATGGTAATGCAGAGCTTTCTCAGAACAGCGAAGTCAATTTGAAATTATGACAGAACATAAAGCAAACGTAGATTATCAAGAAAATCCCGGTCGTATTACACCGATCGCGGAGGTCCGCAATATCGGTATCATGGCCCACATCGATGCCGGAAAGACAACTCTTTCAGAACGTATTCTCTTCTATACCGGTATCAATCACAAGCTCGGTGAAGTTCATGAAGGCAATGCCACCATGGACTGGATGGTGCAGGAACAGGAACGCGGTATTACCATTACTTCTGCAGCAACCACCTGCTTCTGGAACAAGGACGGCAAGAAACACCGAATCAATCTGATCGATACTCCCGGGCACGTGGACTTTACTGCGGAAGTCGAACGTTCACTCCGTGTTCTAGACGGCGCTGTTGCTGTTTTCTGTGCAGTCGGCGGTGTTCAGCCTCAGACTGAAACCGTCTGGAGACAGGCGAAGAAATATCATGTTCCCATTATTGCATTCGTCAATAAGATGGACAGAACCGGCGCAAACTTCTACAAAGTAGTTGATTCCATGCGCACAAAACTCAAAGCCAATGTAGTTCCGATGGTGCTTCCGATCGGCGCCGAGGCCAATTTCGAAGGTCTTGTCGATGTCATGGAAGAAAAGGCTTATGAGTTCGATGACATGAACATCAAAGAAATTCCCGTTCCTGAAGACATGAAGGAAAAACTTGCCGAGGCAAGAGCTTTCATGATCGAACGTATCGCGGAAAATGACGAGTCCGTCATGGAAGTTTTCCTGAATGATGAAGTTCCTCCCGTTGATCTCCTGAAAAAGGGACTTCGCAGTGCAGTCCTTTCCGGTCAGCTTGTTGCCGCGTTCTGCGGAACCGCATTCAAAAACAAAGGTGTTCAGCTTCTTCTCAATGCCGTAGTTGATTATCTTCCGTCTCCCGTCGATATCTGGGAAGTTCATGGAACGAATCCCGATACGGATCAGCCTGAAAGCCGCGAAGTCGGCGACGAGGTTCCGTTCTCGGCTCTTGCATTCAAGATCATGAACGATCCCTATGTCGGAAAGCTCATTTACTTCCGCGTATATTCCGGTGTCGCGACCAGCGGTGCTGTTGTATATAATCCCAGAACGCGCAAGCGCGAGCGTCTCGGACGCATCCTTCAGATGCACGCAAACAAGCGCGAAGAACGTAAAGAAATTTACAGCGGTGACATTGCCGCAGCTGTCGGTTTCAAGGATGTGAGAACCGGTGATACTCTCTGTGATGAAAACCATCCGATCGTTCTTGAATCCATGAGCTTTCCCGAACCTGTTATTTCTATCGCCGTCGAGCCCAAAACCACGGCGGACAGAGATAAGCTTTACACCGCTCTCGGTGCTCTGTCCGATGAGGACCCGACCTTTACCATGAAGAGTGATGATGAAACCGGTCAGACCATTATTTCCGGTATGGGCGAGCTTCACCTTGAAATCATTATGGACCGTCTCCGCAGAGAGTTCAAAGTGGAAGCACAGTCCGGTCAGCCGCAGGTTTCCTACCGCGAATCGATCCTCAAGAAGGCGAACGCCGATTCCAAATTCGTCAGACAGTCCGGCGGTCGCGGTCAGTATGGTCATGTCATTATGGACGTCACTCCGATGGAGCGCGGTCATGGTGTCACCATTGAAAATAAAGTTGTCGGTGGCAATATTCCGAAAGAGTACATCAAGCCGATTGAGCAGGGAATCAGAGAAGCTGCTCAGACAGGCATCCTTGCCGGATATCCCTGCATCGACTTCCATGTTGACATTCTCGACGGATCTTACCACCCTGTGGACTCCTCGGAAATGGCGTTCAAGATTGCCGCTTCGATGGGTTTGAAAGATGCCTGCAAGAAAGCCGGCATGGTTCTTCTTGAGCCGATCATGAAGGTTGAGATCACAACGCCTGACGAGAACACCGGTGACATCATCGGCGACGTTACCTCCCGCCGCGGAGCGATCTCGGAAATGTCCACTGAGGAAGGTACCACGATCATCACTGCAAATGTGCCGCTTTCCGAACTGTTCGGTTATGCGACCGCGATCCGTTCTCTGACAAAGGGCAGAGCCTCCTATGCAATGGAGCCGAGCCACTTTGAGCCTGTTCCGAAAACAATCCAAGAGAAAATAGTGGAGAAAAATAGCAAATGAGTACTAGAACCTCATCAACAAAAACGGCTCAGAAGATACGCATTAAGCTTCAGGCCTATGAACACAGAATCCTCGACCAGTCTGTCGCAGAGATTCTCAACACAGCCCGCAGAACAGGCTCTGTTGTTGCCGGACCCATTCCGCTTCCGACCCGCATTGAGCGCATGACAGTCAACCGCTCTCCGCATGTCGACAAGAAGTCAATGGATCAGTTCGAGATCAGAACGCACAAGCGTCTGATGGACATCATCAAACCGACGGCGAAGACGGTTGACGAGCTCAAGAAGCTCAATCTTCCTGCCGGTGTTGATATTTCAATCAAGATTGGAAACTGATTGCAAGATCAGTTTGGCCATATAACGGCGTTTTTTGGCACCAAGGTCCTTTTTTCCGAGAGGACATGTGCCTGAAAGGAGCATTATGAAAGGTTTGATCGGAAAGAAAGTTGGCATGACGCAGGTCTATGACGAGAAGGGAATCCTGATTCCTGTCACAGTCATTGAGGCCGGCCCCTGTGTGGTCGTTGGCGTCAAGACCAAGGAACATGACGGTTATTCAGCCGTCCAGGTTGGTTTCGGTGTGAGGAAAGTGAAAAACACATCGAAGTCGGTTCTTGGAAATGTAAAGAAGGCGGGGCTTGAAAGCAATCCTCCGGCTTTCATCAGAGAGTTCCGCTCTGAAGAAGATCCCCAGGCGGAGATCGGCAGCCAGATCAAGGCTGACATCTTTGCCGAAGGCGAGTTTCTTGATATTTCCGGCACCACCAAGGGGAAAGGCTATGCCGGCGTTATGAAGAGATATCACTTTGCCGGCGGACGTGACGGACATGGCGGCGGATGGCATCGCAAGCCCGGCTCAATCGGTTGCCGCGAGAAACCCGGCAACATCATGAAGGGCAAAAAGCTGCCTGGACAACTCGGAAATGGCAACCGCACAGTCCAGAACCTTCGCATCGTAAGAGTTTCCGCTGATGAGAACTTGCTTTTCGTCAGAGGCGCGGTTCCCGGGCCGAACGGTGGAACTCTCCTCGTCAAGAAAGCCAAGAAAAGATAATCCCCTTCGGGACCAACTAACAGGTGAATATAATGTCTATGAATGTTGACATACTGAATATGAAGGGCGAGAAGGTCGGGGATTACACGATCGACGATACTTGCCTTGAATTCGACAAAGGCGCTCAGGCCGTTCATGACGCTGTCGTTGCTTTCCTCGCGGAGAACCGTGCGGGAACGGCATCCGTCAAGACACGTGCGGAAGTTGCCGGAAGCGGCAAGAAGCCGTTCAAGCAGAAAGGACTCGGCCGCGCCCGCGCCGGCAGTGTCAGAAATCCGGTCTGGCGTCACGGCGGTCACAGCTTCGGCCCGAAACCGCGCGATTACGGCTTCAAGCTCAATGCCAAGGTGAAGAAGCTCGCTCTCAAGCGTTCTTTCTCCGATCGTCTCAATGACAAGGCGATTTTTGTGGTTGACAGTCTTGCCATTGCCGATCATAAGACCAAGAGTGCCGCGGCGGCTTTCAAAGCCATGAAGGTGGATGACGGCAAGCTTCTCGTTTCAGTCAAAGAG
>DXVA01000080.1 GCA_019408975.1 Lentisphaeria bacterium
GGCAAAGATGCTTTCCGACTACTACATCACCTATGATTACCTTTACGGCTATCAGACAGACAAGACATGGCAGCCGGATTTTGAAATTCTCGCCGAACTGAAAAAGCGGGGAAGGCTCGGACATTTCAATCTTGGCTACTTCAGCCCGGCTTCCGATCATCCCGCCGGCAATTACGGTATGCAGCCGACAATTGACCATCTGAAGCAGGCCTGCCGGAAAGCCAAAGAGCTCGGCATTCTCAGCCACGCTTATATTTACGGCTGTGATGAACTCATTGCAAATAACTTTCCGAGGGTCAACCGCGCGGCGGCAATCCTGAAAAAAGAGTTTCCCGGAGTCCCTGTCCTTACGACATCTTATGACGATACTTACGGCATGGACGGCAAACTCGGCAACATAGACTGGTTCTGCCCGCATAATTTCAAATACAATCCGGAACAGGCGGCAGCGGCAAGAAAAGCGGGAAAACAGGTCTGGTGGTATATCTGCGCAGGACCGGAGGTCTATCCCAACAACTACATCGAGTCTTCCGGTCTGGAGCCCCGTCTGCTGATGGGTGCAATGACCGCAAAATTCCGCCCGGACGGCTTTCTCTATTACGAGATCGCTTTCTGGAACAGTCTGGAACCAATCACCTCCGGTCCGTTCGTGTCGTTCAGCGCCGAAAGCTATCCGAGGTACAACGGCGACGGCATGTGGGTCTATCCCGGTCCCGACAGCACGCCGCTTGCCTCGATCCGGCTGGAAAACTTCCGTGACGGTCTCGAAGATTACGCCTATGTGAAACTTCTGGAAAAGAAGCTCGCAGCAGCTGAAAAATCCGGAGCGGCTCCGGACTGGTGCCGCAAGGCACGCACCGCCCTGGAAATCCCGGAAAATCTGGTCACGAACCTGAGAAAGCACGCCCGGAATCTCAAAGAACTCTATGTGTGGCGGTCGCGGCTTGCGGAATTGATCGAATCCGCCCCGGCAGATTGACCCCAGCTCAAAATTATATTTTCCGCATCCGTCATTCATTCTTTTATTTGCGGCGGGATGGGTTATTGAATCCGCCGGCACATGGCGGTTGCGGAAATGAAAAATCATTTTTTCTCCGGCAAGGATTTGCGTTGATCATTTCCCGCATGTATATTCCACGCAAAAGAAGTTCGTGGAGGCTGTCCCATGTCGGAAGCAAATGCTCAAAAAAAGAATAAATTCCGTCCGATCATCTTCGGATGCCTGATTCCGTCCGCTTCATTCCTGATTCTTGCGATTATCGCCGTCCTGCTGCTGAGCTGGGCGGAATCGCCGGGGAAGAAGCCGGAATACATCAAATCCGCGGAACCCAGAATCGAACAGCGGATCAGCGATGTTGAGAAAAAGATACTGGAACACGCTTCCGCCAGTTATGATCCGGACACTACGGCCATGGCGCTTTTCTCCATGGAAAACGCGCTCCGGAATGCGGGAAATTTTGAACAGTTGACTGAATATATCGTCCAGGAGTCGCCGGAAAAAGTCGCTCCGGAAATCCAGCTCCTGAAATACCGGTTTTTCAATGTCTACAAGAAACTGCTCTCGAACAAGGATTCCGAGGCGGATGCAAAGTCCATTTACAGGACGGCGCAGGGAGCGCTCCTTGATTTCGCCTCCACGGTGGACCCTCTCGCGTTTACTTACAACCGCGCGCAGGCACAGAAAATCTGGGAGAAACATCAGGCGCAGGCCCGCATGGATGCCGATCTCCGCAGAAGAATTGAACGGAATCAGGATGAAATCGTCGATTTCCTGTTCGAGTTCATGACGCTCTCCTCCAAGTATTACAAGGAGTGGGAGCGGCTCTGCGCTCTGCGCGACCGGGCATACCTCGCCGCATGGGAAGGCAGCCGTGATGAGGTTATTGCGAATGCATCGGCGGCGGTCAGACTCGCTCCCGATGAAAAAGAGGCGCATATCCTGCTGATCATGGCGCTGCTGGAACGCAACAGGGAAGATGATCTCGCGGTCGCCGGCGGACTCATCGACGACTTCCTGAAAAAATACCCGGACAACGCCTCGGGGTATCTGCTGCGCGGCGTGGCAAAAATCCGCGAAAAACACCTCAACGAGGCTGCGACCGATTTTGCACAGGCGGCGGTCTATTTCCCGAAACAGCAGGAAGAACTTTCCAACCGTCTCGGAGTTTACCGGAAACGCGCCTATCTCAATAAATCCATGGAGGGGCGCATCATCGTCAACGCCTACCGAGCGATGATGTCGGGGTCCGGTTATTTCAGCCCGGATTTTCAACTGGCGCGCCTGATGCTGGAAGACGGCAGGAAGACAGAGGCGCGAAAGAAAATCTTCGATCATTTTTTCCGCCGCCGCATGCAGGGGGAATGGGACAAAGTCCTGGACGATTTCCGTTTCTCCTACCGGTTCCTGAATACGGATCTGTTCAAGATCGACGACGGTTCAGGCAATGCAGTGGATATTGCCATCGACTCCGCATTTTTCACGAACAGCGTGATCCTGAAAGTGACGAATACCGGCGACAAGCCGCTGCACAACGTGACCATTCTTCTCTGTGTGCGTTTTACGGACATGTTCAAGAAAGACTATATCTCGTTTCCTGTCGGTGAAACGCTTGCTCTGCTGAAGCCGGGACAGACTGTTGAGATCGGGCGGCGCAACATCGGTGAGGTTTCGGAAAATATACTCGGTATGAAGAAGAAATTCAAAGACATCATCGAATTTGCCGCCGTCATGATTTCAGATGAGACAATCTCATGGATCGAATCGAAAAATGCCGGAGAAATCCTGCCGGAACCGGAAAAACCCGAAGAGCAGCTCCATCTCGGCAAGGCGAAAACGACAGCCGATGCCCTGGCGGAAAAAGCCAAGGAGGTCGTGAAAGATGCCGTCAACAGCGTAATCGACAAGACCATAGACAAACTGAATGAGCCGGTAAAGGAAAAAACGGGGACGGAACCGAAGAAATGAATTATTTCAATGATATCAGTTTCGTCACTTACGGAATTACCGACAGGGTGGAAAATACCGCCTGCGGACGCCGTTTCGAGGGATATTACGGGATACAGTACATTTTTGACGGGGAGGTTTTCGCCCATGTGAATGAGAACCCTGTCGAGATCGCAGAGGGCCCGGTTGTATTCATCACTTATCCCGGAGTCTCTTTCTCCTACGGCTCCCGCCCCGGGATGCAGCGGCGGCAGGCGCATATCTGCTTCAAGGGGGAACGGGTGAAACGTTACCTGAAAAACGGCCTGCTTCAGCTGCGGGAAAGAGATCTTTTCATCCGGATTACGGCAAATGAACCGTTCATGCAGGCGGTCCGTTCGCTTCAAAAAAACCTGCGGATTCCCGGAGATTCCCAGCATGCCCGCGCGGTACTGCTTCTGGAAGAGCTTCTGCTCCAGCTTCAGGAACAGTCGCCGGGGCGCGTGAACAGTTCCAATCAGTATATCAAGCTGCTTCATTCTCTGCGCGAAAAAATCGCCGACACTCCGTATTTGCCATGGGATTTTAAGAAGGAGGCGGAAAAGCTTTCCGTATCCTATGTCCACTTCCGCCGGATCTTCCGTCAGGTGACGGGCTGGTCCCCGGGACAGTATCTGCTGGAATGCCGTCTGCGTCATGCAGAGAAACTGCTGATGACGTCACATCTCCGGATCAGTGAAATCTCCAACGAGTGCGGTTTTGAAGACGAGTTTCATTTTTCCCGGATTTTCAAAAAACACCGCGCCATGTCTCCCTCCCGTCTGCGCGCCCTCTACGGGATGCAGGAATGACGGGAACAGTTTCCGGCATCTCAGGAAACGCAGCAGAACACAGTGCTGTATTCCGGAAAATACGGGAACGGTCATGCAGCAGGCGTGCAGACTGCCCCGGATGCCATGTTTCCAAGAATTCCGCCGTCTGAAAAAGTCAATGGATGCAGTATTTGCCTCCTGAAATGCCTAAAAATGATCAAAAAAGACATGGGTTCATCAAAAAAAACATTTGCTTTTTCCGCTTTTGCTGTATCTTTGTCAGTGGAAAGAAAAATTCTCCAACAGTATCAAAACAAACAAAAGGATTGATGTGATGGAAAATAAAATCAAGGTCGCGATCATCGGGCTTGACACCAGCCATGCGGTAGAGTTCCCGAAACTCATGCAAGACCCAGCGGTTCCGGAACAGAACCAGGTTCATGATCTGGTCGCTACAAGATGTCTCCGTTTTGAGACACCGTTCCAGAATAAAGAGGGACTTGACAAGCGCCAGGCTTATCTCGAAAGCATCGGCGTCATGGTGACAGAGGATTTCGACACCGCCGTCGCAGACTGCGATGCGATCATGATCGAGATCAATGATCCGGCAAAGCATCTTGAATACTTCGAAAAATGCGCCGGCCTCGGGAAGCCGATCTTTCTTGACAAACCCTTTGCCGATACGCTCGACAACGCGGTCAGAATCATGCAGATTGCGAAAGAGAACAACGTGCGTTTCTTCACATCTTCCTCGCTCCGGTATGATGTGGACTTCGTTGACGGGCTTGCCAAAGGAGTCAAGCCGGAATCCGCGGTGGTCTGGGGGCCTGTCGGAAGGGCGCCCGCCGGTTCTTCGATCGTCTGGTACGGCGTACATGCATTTGAAATGCTTCAGCGCATCATGGGACGCGGCGCCGTCAGCGTGAATGTTTCCGGCGACCGCAAGGGGTATGTCTGCCATGTGGTCTACGGCGACGGACGGCGGGGAATTGTGGAACTTACTTACGGTTCCTACCGTTACGGCGGCGTCATCCGCGACGACCGCGAAAAAGAGGTCCTGTTCCAGGTTTCCTACCGCGTGCCGTTCTACCAGATGCTCATTATTGAGATCATTAAATTCTTCAAAGGCGAAAGCCAGGTCATTCCCCTTGAGGATTCTTTCGAGGTCATGGCAATGCTTTCCGCGGCGGACCGTTCCGCTGCGACAGGCAAACCCGAACCCGTGTATGTCAAATAAACTACCGCGATGCAAGCATATGCAGTATCGGGGATTTCGCCTGCGGCGACCAGCTTATTCAGCCGGACCGAAGCAGGAATGAAAGTCCTGCACGAAGCATTTTTGCGATGCAGAGTATCGCGGTATTAAACCAATTTTTTTTAATAGAAAAGGATTCAAAATGAAAAGAATCAGAGTCGGAATCATCGGACAGGGACGCAGCGGACGCGATATTCACCGTCACCTGTTTGAAACTCAGGAACAGCTCAAAGCACGTTTTGAAGTCGTTGCCGTGGCGGATTACATTCCGGAACGCTGCGAGATCGAAGGCATTACGCCTTCCCCTGAATTCAAAAAATACAGCGACTACAAAGAGATGCTCAAGGATCAGAGCATTGAACTGATCGTCAATTCGACCAGAAGCATGGATCATATCCCCGTAAGCATCGAGGCGATGGAGGCAGGGCATAACGTCGTCTGCGAGAAACCGCTGGCACGCCATGTGGCGGATGTCGACAAAGTCGCGGAAGCGGCGAAACGCACCGGGAAATTCTTCGCGGTGTTCCAGCAGTCCCGTTTCCGCCCGTTGTTCCGCAAATGCCTGGAAGTTATGAATTCCGGCATTCTCGGACGTATCGTCATGGTCAAAATCGCCTATAACGGCTTCGGGCGCCGCTGGGACTGGCAGACCATTCAGGACATGTGCGCCGGCGAACTCCTGAACACGGGGCCGCATCCGCTTGACCAGGCAATTCAGTTCTACGGTGACGCCGATCCGGAAAAGATCGTCTGCACCATGGACCGCGCCAATACGTTCGGCGATGCGGAAGACCACATCAAGCTGCTTTTGATGGGCAAAGGGCATCCGACGATCGACTTCGAAGTTTCACGCTGCTGCATGTTCCCCGGAAACACCTATGAAATCTACGGGACAAACGGCGGTCTCAAGGCAAGCGGCGCCGAAGTCACATGGAAATATTTCCTGCCTTCCGAAGCTCCGGAACAGCATCTCGTCCGCGAGCCGCTTGAAGGCCCGGGACGCCTTCCGTGCTACTGCGGCGAAAAGCTTCACTTCTATGAAGAAAAGTGGACTGCCCCGGAATATGCGCTGGGCTTCGACTCCTGGGGAACCAAGTACTACGAGCAGGTTTACGATGCGCTCATGAACGGCAAACCTATGGAAGTCACGCTGGATCAGGTCAGACGCCAGATCATGATCATCGAAGAGTGCCACAGGCAGAATCCTTTTCCGAAAATGAAGTAAGGTGAACGGATGAAAGCTGCATTTATCGGATTCCGCCACGGACATATCGTCGGACTCTACAACCGTCTCAAGGATGATCCGCAGTGCGAGATCGTCGCGGCATGTGAAGAAGACCCGAAAGCTGCGGCTGAAGCAAAGGAAAACTGGGGAATCGATATCACGCACTCCAGTTTTTCCGATCTGCTTGCAGACGCCGATTTCGATATTCTGGCAATCGGAGACTATTTCGGTATCCGCGGCAGCCGCGCGATTGCCGGGCTCAAGGCGGGAAAACATGTCATTGCGGATAAACCGCTCTGCACCTCTCTGGAGGAACTTGCGGAGATCCGTTCCCTCGCATCGGAAAAGAAACTGGCGGTCGGGCTCATGCTGGATTTCCGCAATCACGGCAACGTCGCGGCGGCAAAAGAGATCATCGACAGCGGCAGGCTCGGCGAGATTCATGCAATCCAGTTCGGCGGACAGCATCCGCTTTCCTACGGAACGCGCGCCGCATGGTATTTCGAGGAAGGCAAGCAGGGCGGCACGATCAACGACATCGCAATTCACGGACTCGATGCCATTGAATACATGACCGGGCACGCAGTCACAGAACTGACTGCGGCGCGCACCTGGAACGCGTTTGCGGATCAGGCGCCAAAGTTCATGGATGCGGCGCAGATCATGTTTGCTCTCGACAACCACTGCGGCGTAATTGCCGACGTCTCCTATTTTGCACCTGAAAAATGCGAATTCAACAATCCGTTCTACTGGCGGTTCACGGTCTGGGGAAGAAAAGGCGTAATGGAATTCAATTACTTCGACGACGGCGTGAAACTCTGCCTGAGCGGTGCAAAAGAGCCGGAGTTTATCGAACCCGCCAGAGGAAAATCCGATTATCTCACGATTTTCATGAATGAAATCGCGGGAAAAGAGGAACCTTTCGGCGGCAGGCATATTATGGACGTCACGGAGAAAACGCTTCTGCTCCAGAAAAAAGCGGATCAGCAGCAGTAACCCGGAGTTCCGGTCTTTTTTCAGAAAAAATTATTTTTTGCGGAACAGTACCGGAAAGCATGGGGTCTATGCTTTCATCACCAGAAACAAGAGGAGATGATTTATGATGAAAAAAATCGCAACAGTCGCCGCCGCGTTCGCAATGTTGACAGGCATGGCATTCACCGCTGCCGCACAGCAGTGCGCCGCTCCCGCGAAAGCCGAGGCAAAGTGTGTCTGTGCCGACAAAACCCAGTGCAAAACCGGAAAATGCGACACAAAAAAATGTACTCCCTGCGCTTCGGCAAAGCAGGCTTGCGCGCAGAAAACTGCACAGTGCCAGAAAAAGCAGAAGGCTTGCGACAGCAATGCCAAGTCCTGCAAAGCGGCACCTGCAAAGACTTCCTGCAGTAAATAAGTCCGATCCAGCAGAGAAACGGCACTCCGGAATTTTTCGGAGTGCCGTTTTTTTACGGGCGTCTGACTGCTTACGGCGGACAAACACCTGTTTTGCCTCTAATTCATCAGATCAAAGCCAGTGCATCATCCAGAGCGGCGATGATATCATCAATATGCTCCAGCCCGATGGACAGGCGGATCAATTCCGGCTGAAGCCCCGCTTCCCGCTGTGCTTCATCGCTGAGCTGGGAATGGGTCGTGCTCGCCGGATGAATGATCAGGCTTTTCGCATCTCCGACATTCGCCAATATACTGAACAGCCTGATATTGTCCACCAGTTTCATTGCTTCCGCACTTCCGCCTTTGACACCGAACACCACCATGCCGCCGAAACCGTTTTTCATATATTTCGATGCAACCTGCCTGGAGGGATCTCCCGGCAGTCCGGGATAGCGCACCCATTCCACTTTCGGATGTTTTTCCAGGAATTCCGCGACCCGGAGCGCATTTTCCGAATGCTTCGCCATTCTCAACGGAAGCGATTCCACTCCCTGCAGGAAAATCCATGCGGCATCCGGAGCAAGCGCCGCGCCCTGATTGCGCAGTCCCACGAACCGCAGCCGGAAGCTGAATGCCAGAGGGATTTCATCTCCGAGATCATGGGCAAAACGCATTCCATGATATCCCCGGTCCGGTTCATTGTAGAGAGCAAACTTCGGATCGCTCCAATCAAATTTGCCGGCATCGACCACGATTCCTCCGATTCCGGTTCCATGCCCGCCGATCCATTTGGAAAGAGAATGTATCACGATATCCGCTCCGTATTCAATCGGGCGCAGGAGCATCGGCGGGGTAAAAGTGGAATCGACAATCAGCGGCAGATGGTATTTTCCGGCAATCGCCGCATACCGTTCGATATCCGCGGCATCCAGCGCGGGATTGCCGACCGTTTCAATGTAGAGCGCCCGCGTCCTTTCATTGACGGCGCTTTCCACCGCTTCAAAATCATTGACTGCGGTAAAGCGCACGGTAATCCCCTGCTGCGGGAGAATCGCATCAAACTGCGTAAAAGTCCCTCCGTAAAGATTGTTCGCGGAAATCAGTTCGTCCCCCTGCCGCAGAATATTCGTGACAGCAAAATAGATTGCGGCGGTTCCGCTTCCGAATGTAACCGCCGCCCTGCCGCCTTCCAGCGCGGCAAGGCGTTTTTCCAGCACATCATTGGTCGGATTCATCAGCCTGGCATAGATGTTTCCATGCTCCCGGTAGGCGAAAAGATCTGCGCCGTGCCTGGAGTCTCTGAAACTGTAGGCGGTGGTGCGGTAGACGGGAACCGCGCGCGCCTGCGTCGCCGGATCAGGAATCTGCCCTGCGTGAAGCGCCAGTGTCTCAATATGATATTCAGTTTTTTTCATAGGTTGCCCTCCTTTATGTCGTTATGGTTGAAAAGCCATGTGGAAAGATAACGTTCGCCGGAATCGGGCAGAAGAACCACGATCCGCTTTCCGCTCCACTCCGCCTGCCGGCTCAAAGTGAGCGCCGCAAATAGAGCCGCTCCGGATGAAATCCCGATCAGCAGCCCTTCTTTTCCGGCAGATTCACGGGCGGTTTCGCCGGCGTCCCCGGCAGAAACTCTGAATACATCGTCAATGATTTCCGTATTCAGCACCTCCGGAATGAACCCGGCTCCGATCCCCTGAATCTTGTGCAGTCCCGGAGCTCCGCCGGAGAGAACGGGGGAGGCATCCGGCTCCACTGCGTAAATCTTTACCGCGGGATTACGTTTTTTCAGGATTTCCCCGACTCCCGTCAGAGTTCCCCCGGTACCGACTCCCGCAATGAAAGCGTCCACTTCGCCTCCGGTATCAGCCCAGATTTCTTCCGCAGTCGCAGCCCTGTGGCAAGCAGGATTCGCAGGATTCCCGAACTGCTGCGGAATCCATGAATCCGGATGTTCCGTGCGAAGTCTCTCCGCTTCCGCGATCGCGCCTTTCATTCCGAGGTTGCCGGGCGTCAGCACAAGTTCCGCTCCATATGCCTGAAGGAGTTTACGCCGCTCCATGCTCATGGTATCGGGCATTGTCAGAATCAGTCTGTAGCCTTTGACTGCGGCAACCAGCGCCAGCCCGATGCCGGTATTGCCGGAGGTCGGCTCAATAATGAGCCCCCCGGGTTTCAGGAGACCGCGCCGCTCCGCATCTTCAATCATTGCCAATGCAATCCGGTCCTTCACACTGCTTCCCGGATTGAACGACTCCACTTTGGCGACGATTTCCGCTTTCCCATCATTCAGCTTTGAAATCCTGACAAGCGGAGTGTGCCCGATCAGTTCCGTGATATTGTCTGCAATTCTCATCTGCGCTCCTGTTTTTAATGTCTACTACTTTGGTTGATTTTATAAATATAATCTCTACCGATTAAAAAGCAAATATTTTTTCTTGAAAGATAAAAAAAATTGTGCCGACATCATACGGACAGGCTAAGGAAAGCGGCGCCGCATCTGTAATTGACAAATCTTACGAGGGAATTGTATTTTCTTCTTCTCCGCTTGTTTTTCAAAAAATGAAATCTATATTCGTAATGACGGTAGCAACAAACCCAAAACAACGGAAGGTTCAATATGAAAATTCAGTATGGTGTCGGACGGCGCTGTGTAAACCCGCAGGTGCCGGTGTCTCTGGCGGGGTATTTCAATAAACGCATGTGGGATCATGTGCTCGATGATCTTGAAGTGAGAGCCCTTGTCATCAGGAGCGGAACCACTTATGCCGCGATCATTCACTTCGACCTGATCACCGTTCCCACTGCATTGTATGAAAACGTGCTTGCCGATATCAAGGAACTCGGCATCGACAAGATCACACGTGAAAATATTCTGATCACCGCGACCCATACTCATACCGGGCCGGAACTCCGCTGCCACAGGCCCGGCGCCAATCAGGAATATCCTCCGTTTGCCGCGAAAATGGCTGCGGAAGCCCTCAAGGATGCTCTCGCGGAACTCAAAGACGGCGAACTGGAAGGCGGTCTTGCGGAAGAACACCGGTTCATATTCAACCGCCGCTACTGGATGAAAAGCGGGAAGGTCGTGACGAATCCCGGCAAACTGAATCCCGACATTCTCCGTCCCGAGGGCGATATCGACCCCGAAATTCCAATGCTGGCAATCCGTTCCAACGGAAAACTGGCGGTTCTTATCGCAAACATCGTAAACCATACGGATACGATCGGCGGAACAGGCGTTTCCGCCGACTGGGCGGGTTTCTTCCGCCGCAGCATGCAGGAGGAAATGGGACCGGGCTCCATGGCGATCGCGCTCATCGGATGCGCAGGAAACATCAATCACTTCGATACGCGCACGGATATGAACCAGACCTGCTATGAGGAAGCGAAACGTGTCGGAACCGGTTATGCGGAAGCCGTCAAAAAAGCGCTCGGAACCCTCAAGCCGCTTGAAGGCGAGGGAATCCGGATTGTTTTCGGAGATGCACAGGCGGGACCGCGCGAAATTTCCAAAGAGGAACTGGACGAAGCGGAAGCAATCTGCGCAAAATATCCGGATATTGACGTGGAAAGTCTGGAATCCACGGTGGACCTGACCTCCGAAGACCTTGCCAGAGGCACTCCGTTCGCGTTGAAATATTTTGCGAATACCCTTGTCAAAATGGCGAACAACAAAACTCCGGTCGTATTCCACCTGATCGGATTTGAATTCGGCAAATGCGCAGTCCTTGCATCACTCCCCAGCGAACCGTTCATCGAGATCGGGCTGGAACTCCGCAAAGGTATTTTCGGCGGCAAGCTCTGCCTCGTGTCTTCTCACGGCAACGGCACCGGCGGAATGACTTATTCCGGCGGCTATATCCCGAATCCGTGGAACTACGGGCGCGGTGGCTATGAGCCGACCCCGCGCTC
This sequence comes from Lentisphaeria bacterium, assembly GCA_019408975.1. GTDB lineage: Bacteria > Verrucomicrobiota > Lentisphaeria > Victivallales > UBA1829 > UBA11452. Next base: position 11,505 of record DXVA01000080.1, read on the forward strand.
GAATCCGTTTTCCATGAAGACCGCAGACATTCTTCTTGCCACATGGCGCAAGCTGGCGGAAAAACTGAACTGATTTTCCGTTCCTGAACAACAAACGCCCCTGCCCGAAGCGGTTCAAACAGCTGCTTCGGGCAGTTTCTTTTTACAGGCGGCGGATCAGGGGTGCGGCGAGGTGATTTCACGAAGGACCGCGGCGGCGCAGTGACAGCCGAACAAAGCGGGCATATAGGAGATGGTTCCCGTCACGGAACGTTTGTTCGCCATTCCCTCGGACTCGACCACTGCGCTTTCGATCGGCATCTCCGGCGAAAAAATCACTTTGACCCCTTTACTGATGCCGTGTCTGTGCAGACGTTTCCGCATAGCGCGCGCAAGGGAACAGTTATAACTTTCCGAAATATCCGCACACCTGACTGCCTCCGGATCAAGGCGGGCTCCGGACCCCATGCAGCTGATCAGCCTGATTCCATGCTCCACGCAGTAAACCGTCAGGTAAAACTTCGGAGACAGCGTATCAATCGCGTCCAGCACGCAGTCATAAGGTTCCGCGCCGAGAACCTCGAACATGCGGTCATCGCGCAGATATTCGTTCAAAACCGTGAGTTTGAGTTCCGGGTTGATGTCCAGCAGACGCGCACCGAGCAATTCGGCTTTCGGTTTCCCGACGGTGCTTGTCAATGCGGCAATCTGACGGTTGCGGTTGCTCTCCTCGATGAGATCGCCGTCCACAATTGTCATACGCCCGACTCCCGCCCGGCAGATCATTTCCGCAGCAACGCCGCCGACGCCGCCGAGACCGACCACAAGCACATGCGCTCTGCGCAGCTTTTCAAGTTTTTCATTCCCGAGCAGAAGCGCAGTCCGTGCCTGCCAGCCGGGAAACTCTGTTGAATCGCTCATGATGAAAAATCCCTGTAAATTTCCGGTAAATGCGCTCTTTCAGCTCTCCGGCATCCATTCCCGCCAGACGCGCCGCCAACGGATAAAGCTCCTCTATCTTTTCCTCCCCATCGTCCGTCTCCAGAAGAAAACCGGAACTTATGATACAATCGTACAACTTATCAATATGCCTGAGCCATACTGCGGAAAGAGAAAGAGTAAAGCCGTGTTTCAGGAGTTCCCGCGCGGCCTGCTCATTGCCGCGAAAGCCGTGGACGACCCAGGGTATGGAACTTCCGATCCGCTTTTTCAGCGCGATCATTTCCGGGTATGCGCGGACGCAATGAAGAACGAGAGGCAGAGCAAGTTCGCCTGCAAGTTCCGCCTGATGCAGAAGGCATCGTTCCTGAAGGTCAAAATCAATCTCAATGGAACGGTCCAGCCCGCATTCGCCCACGGCGGAACAGCGGTTCTCAAGCAGATAGGCTTTCAAGGGGTCAAAATTCTGCGTCAGGACATCATACGGATGAATTCCCGCGGAAAACAGGGCATCGCCGGCAGAATGCGCCCGTTCCAAGGGATACGCAAGATTCCGCAGAGCAAGCACTCCGGCGAATTCCGCCTTGCGGTGAGTATGCGCATCCGTAAACGGAATCATTGCCGCGCTCTCCATGCCTGTTCCAGCTTTTCCAGAACGGCGTCGGGAACAGCAAGCGCTCCGCCGCCGGTCCCCAGTTGAATGGAACTCTGATTGCTGCCGTGATAGTCGCTCCCTCCGGAAACCAGAATTCCGTGTTCCAGTGAAGCATCCATGAGCATGGAATGCTGGGCAAATGAATAGAGGGAATAATACGCTTCAATGCCGTCAAGCCCGAACTGGATCAGTTTTTTCAGGTATTTCCGCACAAAGGCGCGCTCGCCCGCCGCCCGGTAGACGGGATGCGCCCAGATCGCAAGCCCGCCCGCCTCGTGGATGGCGTCGATACTCTCCGAAGGATTCGGCAGGACACGCGGCGTATAGGCGCGCGCACCGCGCTTGAGGCAGCGGTCAAAGACCTCCTGCGAAGTTTCAAAATATCCTTTTTCAACGAGAACTTTGGCAAAATGGGGTCTTCCGACGCTTTCTCCTCCGGCACAATCGTTCAGCTCCTTTTGCGTGATTTCGTAATGCATGGCATTGAGTTTCTGAAGGATCGTGGCATTGCGTATATTACGGTTTTCCCGCGCTGCTTTCAGAAACTCGCGGAGCTTTTCGGACATATGGTCGATAAAGAGCCCGAGAATATGGATTTCCTTATTGTAAAGAGTGGAGGAGATTTCCAGCCCCGGGACGGCGCGAATCTCTTTTCCCGCGGCGCTTTCGAGGAATTCGGGAATGCCGGAAACGGTGTCATGATCCGTCAGGGCAATTCCGTGAAGTCCGATCTTCAGTGCGTGAGCCATGAGCTCCGACGGCGTATCGGAACCGTCGGAAGCGGCGCTGTGTGTATGCAGGTCGATCATTCTGTATGTTACAATCCTACCGCATCAATCCAGCTTTCGGCAATAAGAGCGTGCCCGGGCGCGGCGGGATGCACTCCGTCGGGAGTCCAGAAGGATTTTTCCCGTTTGCATGCGGCGGCGGCGAAAATGCCGTCCAGCGGAACCAGCACGTCGGCAAACTCCTCCGCGAGATCGCGGACCACCTGAATCTTGATATCCAGATCGTCGCGCCACATGCGGCGGTCTTCGGGAATCGGAAGCAGGAACGGTTCCATCATGATGATCTGAACACCGGGCAGGTCTTGAATCGTCTTTTCAAGGATGAACCGGTAATCGCGCTCGAAAATATCGGCGGGCGTCGGACTGTCGCTGCTGTAACGGCGGGCGGCATCGTTGATGCCGATGAGGATGGAAACAATATCCGGTTTATGGTCGATCACATCCTGCTGCCAGCGGTTTTTCAGGTCGCAGACCCGGTTGCCGGAGATTCCTGTATTGATGAAGGTCAGTTCCAGTTCCGGCATATTCGCCCCGAGAAGCGAGGCGACGAATATGGGATAGCCGTGCCCGAGAAAGTTGATGTTTCCGCTGGTGGATCTTCCACAGTCCGTGATACTGTCTCCGGTAAAAAGGATTTTCTGTCCGTTTTCCATTCTAAGCATTGGTCTTCCTCCCGTAGTTGATACTGTTGCATATACGGCAATCTAGCGCAGGAAAGGCGTTCCTGCAAGTTTTTCAAGCCGAATATTTCAAGTTTTATATCATTGGAGAGGGAATATTTCTTGCATATTTGCGGAAAGTGTGATATTGTTATGGTTTAGATCAGCACGTCCATGGTCCAGAAGGTTAATCACGGAGA